>NZ_JBJJLO010000100.1:0-24604 GCF_046230915.1 Pseudomonas sp. KCJK8993 | reverse complement strand
CCTGGCGGGAACCGGGGTCGGGACTTTTGCCGGGCCGCTGCTGGCCGGCTGGCTGATGGAGCATTTTTCCTGGGAGGCGACCCTGCAGATCTTCGCCGGCGCGATCCTGCTGCTCGGCCTGGCTGCCACGGCCCTGATGCGCAGCGGCCCCCAGGAGCTGGGGCTGTTCGCGGACGGCCTGCCCGCCATGGCCGAGCGGCCCCAGGTGGCCACGGCCGGCCTGTGCCTGGCCGAAGCCTTGGGCATGGCGCGCTTCTGGTGGTACTTCGCGGCGATCCTGTGCGGTTCGGTGGGGCTGTTCGTGGCGTTGGTGCACATCAATCCCTATGCCCGGCAGGCGGGGCTGGGGGTGTCCGCAGCCAACTTGCTGATTGGCCTGATCGGCGTCGGCAACGTCGGCGGCCGCTTGTTCCTCGGTAGCCTGGGCGACCGGATCGGCAGCCGGCGCCTGCTGATCGCCCTGACCTTGGCCCTGGTGCTGTTGAACCTGCTGTGGCTGCTGGCCGATGGCTTCATGGCCCTGGCGTTGTTCGCCCTGTGCTTTGGCGTGGCCAACGGCGGTTGCATTTCGCTCTACCCGGCGGTGGCGGCCGATTGGTTCGGCACCGCCAACCTGGGGGCGATCCTTGGTGCCCTGTACATGTCGGTAGGTATCGCGGCATTGCTGGGTGGCAGTCTCGCCGGCTGGCTGTTCGACCTGTACCAGGGCTACGGTGCGGCGATTGGCCTGGGGGCTGCGTGCGCGTTGCTGTCCGTGCTGTTCATCCTGATGGCTTGCCGTTCGCTGCCCGACCCGCTGTCCCAGGCAGCGCCGACGGCAGCCTGAAACGCCAGGAATTGGGGGGGCTGGCGTTTGCGTTGGGCGCAGAGCGCCTAGTGCCGGTCAGTCAAGCGAGGCGGCCCCCTGTAGGGGCAGCCGATCGACGCTCGATTGCTCGCGAGGGGCGTAAACGGTGGCGCGTGTTCACCGGGTAAACGCAGCGCTCTGAGGTCCATCGCGGGCAAGCCTCGCTCCTCACCGTTCCTTGACTGATCGGCATGGGTCAGAGCGCCTGTTTCTCGCTCGGGCCGATATGGCTGGCGCCCAGTACCGCCGGCAGCAGGCCGGCCCGCAGGTCGCTGCCGCTGGGTTGCTGGTACAGGCTCAGGCCGAACTCCGGCATCACCGCCAGCAGGTAGTCGAAGATATCCCCCTGGATCCGTTCGTAGTCGGCCCACACCGTGGTGCGGGTGAAACAGTAGATCTCCAGGGGAATGCCCTGGGCCGTGGTCTGCATCTGGCGCACCATGCAGGTCATGTTCGGCTGGATCTCGGGGTGGCTCTTCAGGTAGGCCAGGGCATAGGCGCGGAAGGTACCGAGGTTGGTCATGCGCCGACGGTTGGCCGCCAGCGCGGCAACGTTGCCCTGGGCCTCGTTCCAGCTTTTGAGCTCGGCCTGCTTGCGCCCGATGTAGTCGGTGAGCAGGCGTACTCCGCTCAGCCGCGCCTCTTCGTCGTCATGCAGGAAGCGCACGCCGCTGGCGTCGATGAACAGGCTGCGCTTGATCCGCCGGCCGCCGGATTGCTGCATGCCGCGCCAGTTGCGGAACGATTCGGACATCAGCCGCCAGGTGGGGATCGAGACGATGGTCTTGTCGAAGTTCTGTACCTTGACCGTGTGCAAGGTGATGTCCACCACGTCGCCGTCGGCGCCCACCTGGGGCATTTCGATCCAGTCGCCGACCCGCAGCATGTCGTTGCTGGTCAGCTGCACGCTGGCGACGAAGGACAAGAGGGTGTCCTTGTACACCAACAGGATCACCGCCGACATGGCGCCCAGGCCCGAGAGCAGCAGCAGCGGCGAGCGGTCGATGAGCGTGGCGACGATGATGATGGCGCCGAACACGTACAGCACCATCTTCGCCAGTTGCACATAACCCTTGATCGAGCGGGTGCGGGCGTGCTCGGTACGGGCGTAGATGTCCAGCAGGGCGTTGAGCAGGGCACTCAGGGCCAGCAGCTGGAACAGGATGGTAAAGGCCATGGCCAGGTTGCCGAGGAACAGCTGGCTGGCCTGGCTCAACTCCGGGACCAGGTGCAGGCCGAACTGGATCACCAGGGACGGAGTCATCTGCGCCAGGCGGTGGAACACCTTGTTCTGGCGTAGGTCGTTGAGCCAGTGCAGGGCCGCTTGCCGACCCAGCAACCGCACGCCATGCAGCACCAGGTAGCGGGCCACCCGTCCGAGTACCAGGGCGACCACCAGCAACAGGGCCAGGCCCAGGCCGGCGTGGAGGAGCGGGTGTTGGTCGAGGGCTCCCCAGAGGTCCTGGGTATCGAGCCAGAGCTGTTTGAAGTCCATGGGCTAAAACGATTCTTCTGTGTGGCACAAGGGGGGATTAGAGCATCTAACCCCGGCAAAGTTACGGCGTGAGAAAAATCGGCTAACAAAAAAACAACTCTTTGCCACCGTTTGCACAAAGAAACTCGGCCTTGGCGCTCGAAACCGTTACCCTATGCAGCTGTTTTTCTGCACATCTTCGAGGTAGCACCCCGTGTTTTCCCAATTCGCCCTGCACGAACGCCTGCTCAAAGCCGTGGCCGAGCTTAAATTTGTCGAGCCGACTCCGGTACAGGCCGCGGCTATTCCGCTCGCGCTGCAAGGGCGTGACCTGCGGGTGACGGCACAGACCGGCAGCGGTAAGACCGCGGCCTTCATCCTGCCGATCCTCAATCGCCTGATCGGCCCGGCGAAGATCCGCGTCAGCATCAAGACCCTGATCCTGCTGCCGACCCGGGAACTGGCCCAGCAGACCCTGAAGGAAGCCGAGCGTTTCTCCCAGTTCACCTTCATCAAGTCCGGCCTGATCACCGGCGGCGAGGATTTCAAGGTCCAGGCCGCCATGCTGCGCAAGGTGCCGGACATTCTCATCGGCACCCCGGGCCGCCTGCTGGAACACCTCAACGCCGGCAACCTGGACCTCAAGGAAGTCGAAGTGCTGGTGCTCGACGAAGCCGACCGCATGCTCGACATGGGTTTTGCCGAAGACGTGCAACGCCTGGTGGATGAATGCCCGAGCCGCCAGCAGACCATGCTGTTCTCCGCCACCACTGGTGGTTCCGGCCTGCGGGAAATGGTCGCCAAGGTCCTCGATAACCCCGAGCACCTGCAACTCAACAGCGTCAGCCAGCTCAACGAGACCACGCGCCAGCAGATCATCACGGCCGACCACAACCAGCACAAAGAGCAGATCGTCAACTGGCTGCTGGCCAACGAGACCTACCAGAAGGCCATTATCTTCACCAACACCCGGGTCATGGCCGACCGCATCTACGGCCGCCTGGTGGCCCAGGACTACAAGGCGTTCGTCCTGCATGGCGACAAGGACCAGAAGGATCGCAAGCTGGCCATCGACCGCCTGAAGCAGGGCGGGGTGAAGATCCTGGTGGCCACCGATGTCGCTGCCCGCGGCCTGGACGTCGAGGGCCTGGACCTGGTGATCAACTTCGACATGCCTCGCAGTGGCGACGAGTACGTGCACCGCATCGGCCGTACCGGCCGCGCCGGCAACGAAGGCCTGGCCATCTCGCTGATCTGCCATGGCGACTGGAACCTGATGTCGAGCATCGAGCGCTACCTCAAGCAGAGCTTCGAGCGTCGCACCATCAAGGAGGTCAAGGGCACCTACGGCGGTCCGAAGAAGGTCAAGGCCTCGGGCAAGGCCGCGGGTACCAAGAAGAAAAAGACCGATGCCAAGGGCGACAAGAAAAAGTCCCTGGCCAAGTCACCGACCAAGCGCAAGAGCGCCAACCGGCCGAAGAGCGACGGTCCGGCCCTGGTCAGCCAGGACGGCCTGGCGCCGCTCAAGCGCCGCAAGCCCGCGCCGGCCGCTGAGTAAAGTGCAGGCCTGAGCGCCATGAAAAGCCCGGACCTGGCCCGGGCTTTTAGTTTTCCGGACTTTCAGCGGTCGGCTTTTTGCTCGGCGTCGGCCAATTCCTTGAGGCGTTGGTCGATCAACTGGCAATCGTCGGGCAGATCCTTGCTGGCGCTGCCAAGGTTCATCTTCTGCAACTCATCGTTGATTTCCTTGGCCTTGGTCGGGTTCTGCTCGGTGATCTTGCTGACCTCCCGGGCCAGTTGCTCGCGCTTGGCGCTGGCTTCGTCCGGGGTACAGGCCCAGGCGGGCAGGGCCAGCAGCAGGCTGCCGGCGAGGGTGAGCAGGTTCAGGGTTTTCATGGGCAGTGCCTCATGTGGCGGGCAGGGGGACATCCGGTTGAGGCGCCAGGAGCGGGCAAAGTTCAGTTGGATCAACCCCGGCACGCCCGTTCTGCAAGCTGGGTTGAATTGACGCCTGGATGGTGGCGAACTAATATCGCGCGCCTTTCCTGGTATCGCTGCTGTCCCTTAGGGGCGAGTCTTCGCGTTTTCCCCTCAAGCGTTCCGGATCATGGGCCAGCGCCAAGCGCCTGGATGTGTTTCCTTGATCCGAGCCAGTGCACCCAACGAAATCGCTTTCAAGGAAGATCCTTAATGCGCCTGCTGTCGCTGTTGTTCACCTGTGTCTTGCTCGTCGGGTGTGCCTCCCGGCCGGATTACTACATCTCGTCCAAACCCGTGCGGATTCCTGCCGACGCCACCTACTGGATCGACCATTTCGATCTGCAACTGATCGGGGAGAGCCCGCGCTTCTTGCCTGAGGACAAACTGCGCCAGCAACTGGGCACGGAGCTGATCCAGCAACTGGGCAATGCCAATCGCTACGCGGCCACCAAGGAGAGTGCCGATTACCTGCTGGATGTGGAGGCGGTGTACAAGCGCCGGCTCAGTGATTCCCAAGGTGGGCTGGTGTCCAAGATCGTCGATGACAATACGATCCTGGCCAGTGTCGACTTCGCTTACAAAGTCCAGGTCAAGCGTGCCGGTGCCGAAGTGTTGCACTTCGCCCAGCAACGCGATGGGCTCCAGCCTGCCGGCGCCATGGGCCAGTTGCGCAATATGAAAACCATGCTTGGGGTGATTACCAACAGCGGTAACTCCGATGTGGAGACCTTCTATGTCCGGGTTCTGCCGCGCTTCATCGTGCGCGATATCAGGGCCATTCCGTCCCGCTGAGGCCAATGCTCTGGTCATGAACCTGGCAAAAATGACGGGGGAGCACAGGCTCCCCCGTTTGCATCTGGCGACTACAGGATCGTGAGCGTAATGCCGGGCTTGCATTCCGGCCCACCGGCGCTGGGAACGTGGTGGGCATCCACCGGATAAGCTTCGCATCCGGGCGGCCTGCTACCTCCTGCGCATTCAGATTCTTTGTGGCTTACAGCGCCTTGACCGGAAAGCAGATATCGAACTCCAGATCACCGGTTCGATCGTTCCAGGCGTCCAGCGGATACAGCTCGAAGGCTGGCCGCGCGTCGGGCTGCATACCGCTCTTGGGCAGCCAATCGCGGCACAACTCGCTCCAGGTATCGGCGATATCGGGGCCTTTGCCCTGGTAGTGAGTGATCGCATAAAGGCCGCCGGGCAGGGTGGTGACGACCGCGGGAGCGCGGCCTTTGAAGTCGAGGGGGACTTCGACGCAGGCGTCGTAACGACATTTCTCGGGCGGGGTGACGTAGGGGTCATCATGCCCGATGCCATAGCGTGCGCGGCCCAGCAGCCCGTTCTCGGCCATCCAGGGGATGACGGTCTGCTGCCAGAACAGGCCGATCCCCGGTCCGTAGGCGCCGATATAGCGCAGGTAGGCGACGCGGACGGGAGGCAGTTCCTTGATGGTGACCTTCATTGTGAGCTCCTTCAGGTGAATGAAGGCATCAGGGTCGTCGAAAGCCGGGATGTGGGTCTGATCAGGATTGCGCAATTGCCGCAGGCGGCGTTCGCGAATGTCGTCCAGGCGTCGGTGCCAGCGCTTGGGTTCGGTGTCGCGCCAGGTGCTGGGCGAGACTGAGAAGTGCTGCTTGAACGCCCGGGAAAAGGCCTCGCCGGAGCCGAAACCGACTTCCAGAGCGATCTCCAGGATCGAGGCAGCGGGGCGGCTGGCCAGCAGATACGCGCCGCGGGCCAGGCGCCGGCGCCGTAGATAGACGCCCAGGGGTTCGCCGACCCAGGCGCTGAACAGGCGATGAAAATGAAAAGGCGAGAAATGCGCCACCTGCGCCAAGTCACTTAGCTCCAGGGGCTGGTCCAGGTGTTGGTCGATATGCTCCAGCACCCGGTTCATGCGCAGGGTGTATTCGTGGAGGCTGTGGTAGGCAGGAGTCATGCCTACAGCTTAGCTGGCACCGTGGTGGAACCGCTACTACGGTTCCACCGTCGATCGTGCGCGTCGTTCAGTGGTCGCAGCAGCATCCCGCCCGCGGCTCTGCACCTGGGGTTGGCGCATAGCGGTCATGATGGCGAACCCAGTTCATGATCGGCCCCTCGTTGCGCCCCTTGGGCGTGAGATCGAGGAAGTTGTATGTCCCCAGCAGCAGGTCCAGGCCCCGGGCATAGGTGGAGTAGGTATGGAATATCTGTCCCTGCTCGTTGCGATAGAACACGCTCAGGCCGGGCCGCTCCAGCTCGTTGCCGCTGACTGGCGCGTAGTTGTAGCTGGCTGTGGCGCTGGCCAGCTGTTCGCTGTCGAAACTGACGCCGAAGTCCTGGTTGAAGTCGTTGCCGGCGCAGGAAAACCAGTCGAAGCGCCAGCCCATGCGCTGGCCAAAGGCCTGGAACTGCTCGTAGGGCGCGGGGGACACCGCCACCAGCGCCACGTCATGGTGGGCCAGGTGCAGGTTGGCCCCATCGAAATGATCGGCCAGGAATGAGCAACCCTTGCAGCCTTCCTCCCAGCCGTCACCGAACATGAAGTGATAGACCACCAATTGGCTGCGACCGCCGAACAGCTCGGCCAGCTCCAGTACGCCTTGGGGGCCGTGGAAGCGGTAGGGCTTGTCGATCCGTACCCAGGGCAGGGCCCGGCGTTCGGCGCTGAGCCGGTCGCGTTGGCGGGTGAAGGCCTTTTCGTGGAGCAGATGTTGCTTGCGCGCTTGCAGCCATTGTTCCCGGCTGACCACGGGATGATCGTTGATATCCATGACGTCGTTCCTCAGGGCGGGGATGGGTTCTACGCACGCTAGTCGTTTGGCGGCCAAGCCGATCGACAAGTTGCCAGGCGGTGCGAATTTCCTGAACGGCTGGCTTAGCCACCGGTCACAACTCAGGCAAGGCATTGCATTCTGGAGGTTGAATCGACATGGCGAATTACGACTGGGATTTGATCGAACGCTTGCTGCACGAAGTGCAGAACGGTGCTGGCCACAGCTTCACTCCAAGGCCCTATGCCGAGCAGCATGCGGCGGCCATGGCCGCCGAAGGCGCGCCCACGGGCAACCTGGATGAACTGAAAAGTACCGCCACCGAGTACGAAAAACTGCTGCTGGACCGGGAGTTCATCCGGAGTAGGCCGGAAGAAGAGGGCGGTAACGGCGAGAACTTCATCCTCACGCCCCGGGGCTCGAGCTTGTTGTGTTTGCTCGACAGCAGCATTCCGGGCAACGAGCACCCACGCCAGGTGCTGGACGAGCAGGCCGATGCCCTGGATCCCCTGACCTTCGACGAGCTGGCATCCAAGGCCCAGATCGCCTGAGTCAGGGACGGCGGGCGTCCTGCAAGCATTTGAGGTTGGTGAAGTCCTGGCGCACGCTGTCGATCTTCTTCAGCAGGCGCTGGCGTTGTTCGGGGCTGCTGCTGGCCATCAAGTCCACTACGAGGCTGCGCGCGGCCTGTTCGGTGTGCTCGTAGGCCTGGCGGTAGTCGGCGGTCCACAGGCTTTCGCGGTCCACCAGCAATTGCTCGATGCGCTGCGCAAAGTCGCTGGCCCGCCGCTGCTGTACTGCAGCGCTGAACAGTGCCTGCCAGTGGGCGCGGTTGGCAATCCACTGGCGGTTCTGTTCGCCCAGGGATACGGACCATTGCTCGACACGCAGGCGCTGTTGCGGGTTCAAGGGGCCGAGCCAGGCCCTGAGGCGTTTTTCCATGCGCTGGCTGCGCTGTTCGATCTGCCGTGCCAGGGTCGGCTGGAGGTACTGCTCGCGGTGTTCCTGCAGGTCCTTGGCCAGGGAGCTGTTCATCTGCGCCACTTGCCGCTCATCCAGGCCTTGCAGCAACTCCACGGCCGATGGGGTGATCTGGCGGGCGATTGTGGCGATGGCTTGCTTGGCTTCCTGGGTGCGCGCCTGCAGCGCCGCATCATTGACCTGGTTGTCGCGGATCATCGATTGCAGGCGGTCGAGCCAGTCCAGGTAGCCTGGTAGCTGGGTGCTGCAATGCCAGCTCAGGTGCTGCTGCAGACGCTGGTCGAGCCAACTCTTCTGCTCGCGGTTCATATCCAGATAGTCGTCCAGGGTCCAGGGAATGATCACGTCCAGGTTGCGGTAGGCCAGGCCCACCCGACTACAGGCGCCCAGCAGCAGGCTGGCGATCAGCAAGGCGATGAAGAGGTAGCACCGGCGCGACATATCCAGGTCCTTGGGTGTGCGGGTTGCTGCATCTGAACCCTGAAGGCTCCCGGCAGTTCAGCTCTTCTAGTAGAAGCTGCGCTCGGCCTTGAAGGTCAGCAGGCCGTCGCAGCGGCTGTTGTGTCCGGAATAGGCCGGGCAATCGCTGCCGTTGAGGCTGGAGTCGCTGTAGATCAGGTTGAGATCGATCCCCAACCAGGGGCGGGAGAACTTGATCGACCAGTCGTTGAAGCTGGAGATGTAGCCGCCCTTGGCCACCGACACGGCATTGTTCAGGCGGTAGGTGCTGTACTTGACGCTGACCCCGATCCCGAACGGTGGGTTGCCGCCCAAGTCGGCGAACAGGGTGCTGTTGCGTCGGTCCGGGTCGTTGCTGAAGGCCGCGCCGAAACGGCTGCCCAGCAGGCTCAGGCCGCCGTAGAGCTGCTGGCTGTCCTGGGTGCGCAATTGCGGATAGTTGTAGTGGATCACTCCCAGTTCATAACCCAGGTTCTGGTCGAGGGGCTGCTTGAAGCCCAGGTAGGAATCGACCTCCAGGCGGCTCGCGGGGCTCAGGCCCAGGCTTGGCGACCACTGGCCGAAGTACCAGCCGCTGTCGTGACCCAGGTCGAGGCCGCCATGGAAAGAGCCGCTGGAAGCTGGCTTGACCAGGCCCTGGGCCATGCTGCGGCTGGGGCTGGTGCCCAGCTTGAGGTCGAAGTCGCCCAGCTCGCGCTGGAAGATCTGCGCCTGGGCCAGTGGACACGCCAAGGCCAGGCAGATGGCCAGGAAAGTGGGTGTGCGCATGCAGCACTCCTTGGACTACGGGGAGTGACAGCCTGGAATGGCTGAAACGATTTATCCAGAGGCTGCAAGCATACTGGTCATGGCCTGCCGGTTCGGGCCGTTCGTCGATTTTTGCTGGGGAGGGGAGAAGATGGCGCCAGTCCCGGCGCTTGGGGCAAGCGCCAGGGGACCAGGAAAAGCGGGAGGAGTGTTACTTCTTGCCGAGGCTGATCTGCTTGGATGGGCTGAAGGTCTGGCCGCTGACGCCCTTGGCGATCTGCTGGATCTGGCCGCCGGATTTCAGGAAGGCGGCGACCTGTTCATTGATTGATTCGCTGGTTTCCACCACGGGGGCAGGTTTGACTTTGCTGTTGGAGTTTTTTACTCGCATGGTTGCCATTTAACCTTTGGGAAAATTAATTTGGCCAGCCATCCTAACAGAGTCGCCAGATAATTGTTTGTTTGTCTGGATATTAGTGCGGGTCGGGGTTTTTTCTTATTCCTGCAGTGTTATCTCGAATATGCCGCTAAGTCGCTGTTTTAAATAAGACCTGCCAGGCCAATGGCCGTCATGGAGCGAGGGCGAATGGCCAAGACGGCGGTTCCTGGCCTGACGAATGGGCTGCAGCCTGTCGCCAAAGCCGGGAAAACCGCCACCTGGCGCGGATTTTCCGCAGCGGCGCCACAGCGGCACCAACCTGGCCATGGAAAACAGGTAGAATGCCGCCCACGCAATGAGGGTATTGGAAATGGCTTTAGTCGGGCGTTACAACAGTTTGCAAGTGGTTAAACACACCAACTTCGGTTTGTATCTGGATGGCGGTGCGGATGGCGAGATATTGCTGCCCAATCGTTATATTCCCAAGGATATTCCCAGTGAAGATGAAGACTGGCTGAACGTTTTTGTTTACCTGGATAGTGCAGACAAGTTGATTGCAACAACCGAGAAGCCGAAAGTCCAGGTCGGTGAGTTCGCCAGCCTCAAGGTCGTCGAAGTCAACAGTATCGGCGTCTTCCTGGACTGGGGACTGTCCAAGGACCTGCTGCTGCCGTATTCCGAGGAAAAGCGCCAGCTCAATGCCGGTGATTATTGCGTGGTGCATGTCTACCTGGACCGCCATACCCGCCGCATCACCGCCACCGCCCGCCTGGACCGTTACCTGGACAAGACCCCGGCCAACTACCAGGCCGGCCAGGAAGTCGACCTGCTGGTGGTGGAGTCCACCGACATGGGCTTCAAGGCGATCATCAACAACAAGCACTGGGGCCTGATCCACAAGAACGAGGTGTTCAAGTTCCTGCGTTCCGGCATGCAGGAAAAGGGTTTCATCAAGGAACTGCGTGCCGATGGCAAGATCAGCCTGAGCCTGCAACCTGTGGGTGCCCAGGCCGCCAGCAGCCTGAATGCCAAGATCCTGGCCAAGCTGCGGGAAAGCAATGGCACCCTGGAGGTCAGCGACAAGAGCGACCCGGCTCTGATCAGCCGCCTGTTCGGGGTCAGCAAGGGCAACTTCAAGAAGGCCATCGGCGCCCTCTACAAGCAGGGCCAGATCGTCATCCACGCCGATCGTATCGAGCTCAGTTAAGGCTCGTTCCCTTCCACTCCGGGGGCTTTGCGTCCCCGGGCCGGTTCCCAGGCCACTTCGGCGGACGCCGGCGGCGCAAAATCCAGCAAGTCGATGAAGTTCTCCAGCAGTGGCGAGGCGTTGAGCCGGTTGTGGCTCATGTACAGGCCGATGCCGGGATTCGGCTTGCGCCCCAGCGCTGTTATCGGGCGGAACACCACCTTGCCCCGCAGGGTGGTATCGGCCACCGATTCCGGTACCAGCGCCACCCCGAAACCACAGGCTACCAAGCCGATCTGGGTATGGACCCGCGCCGCTTCCTGGACCACCCGGGGCTGGAAACCGGCGGCTGCACACAGGCCCATCAACTGGCTGTGGTATCCGCTTCCCAGGGGCTGGGAGGTGAACACGAAAGGCTCGTCGGCAAACTCCTGCAAGCGCACCTCCTGGCTGTTGGCCAGTGGATGCCCGGCAGGCAGGGCCATGAGGATCCGCTCGTCGAGGATCAAGCGTGATTCGATGGAGTCGGCAGGCAAGGGCAACAGGCGCATGAAGGCGATATCCGCCTCGCCCTCCAACAGGGCCTTGGCCTGGCTGGCGGAGGGCATCTCGCGGATGACCAGCCGGACCTTGGGATAGCTTTCGCGAAAACGCCGCAGGCCATGGAGCAGGCCATCGTAGTAGGTCAGGGACAGGGTGCAGATGGTGAGCTGGCCGGCGATACCTGCACCGACCTGGCGCGCTTGCTCGATACCCTGCTCCAGGTCCTTCAGGGTGCAGTAGGCGACATTGAGGAATGTCGAGCCGGCCGGGGTCAGCCTGACCTCGCGCCGGTTGCGGATGAAGAGGCCGAAGCCGAGCTTCTGCTCGAGGCGATGGATAGCCTGGCTCAGGGCCGGTTGCGCCATGAACAGGCGGTTGGCGGCCTTGTGGAAGTTCAGTTCCTCGGCGACCGCGATGAACTGCCTGAGCAGGCGGGTCTCGACCATTTCTCGCATTCCCTCGTTGGCATTGAGCGACACGCCGCCATCATAGAGGCGCCGCCGGTAGGCTCCAACCGGGCCCGGGCTGATAGCTGCGGGGTATCAGTGGCGCATCGATAAAGTATCAAGTCCTTCCGTTGTTTGTTGTTAAGGTGCGGGCGACACAACAGGAGAGGCCAGCATGGATTTCAAGGGTAGGACTGCCATCGTCACCGGGGGCGGGCGCGGCCTGGGCCTGGACTATGCCCGCGCGTTGGCCGGGCTGGGTGCCCGGGTGGTGATCAGCGACCTGGGCACCGATCGCCTGGGCGCGGGCGCCGATGAGCAGGTGGCCGTCACCGCGGCGCGTATGCTGCAGGCCGAAGGCGGGCAGGTGGTCGCCCATGCCGGCGACCTGGCCGATGAAGCCACGGCCCGGCAGTTGGTGGCCCTGGCCGTCGATACTTTCGCCGGGGTGGACATCATCATCCATAACGCCGGCTGGGTCGGTTACCAGAGCATCGAGGACACCGACCGCGAGTTTCTTTCGCGGGCGCTGGACGTCAACGTGCAGGCACCGACCTGGTTGTGCAAGCACGCCTGGCCCTATCTCAAGCGTTCTGACGCGGCGCGGGTGGTCCTGACCACCTCGGACCGGGCCATGTACCAGCAGTATGCCCAGCCCGGGCTGTTGGCCTATGCGGCCGGCAAGATGGCCCAGTTGGGCATCATGAATGCCCTGGGCATGGAGGGGCGGGAGCACGGGATCCTGGTGAACGCCGTCTCGCCGGTGGCCAAGACCCGGATGTGGGGCGTGACCGAGGCCCCGGTCGAGCTCAAGCCGGAATGGGTGACCCCGGGAGTGCTCTACCTGGCCAGCGCCGCTTGCCGTGATAGCGGCTAGTACTGCGGGCCAGCAATGGCCAGTTCACCGCGACCCGCTTCAGTGAGAACCCCGGGGTCGACTATCCCCGAAACCTGGCTCGGGTCGCGGCGAGCAGTCTCGAGGATGTCGCCCGCCTGTGGGAGCCAATCAAGGACGGTTGAACGGCCCGCTCAGGACAGCGCCGCGCACGAGGGCTGCAGCCGTTGCCGGCCGAGCAGCAGGCCCCCGCCAAGCAGCAGGCCGCCACCTGCAACCAGCAGGGCCGGTTGCAGGCTGCCACTGAAGTGGCTGCTCAGCGCCGCCAGGAGTGGGCCGCTCAACTGGCCCACGGCGAAACAGGCGGTAAGCAGGCCGGTGTTGCGCTGGACGGCGTGGGGCGCCAGCTCCCGGGAGCGTTGCATCACCAGTTGCATGCAGGCCAGGAACGGCGCGCCGCACAGCAGCACCCCCAGCAACAGCCCCCAGCCGCTGTCCAGCAGGCAGGCGAAGACGCCGATGGCCTGTAGCCACAAAGTCGCGACCAGCCAGTGGCGGGTGCTGTCCGGAGAGTGCCGGCGCAGGCTGACCAGCAATACCCCCAGGGCGGCGGCCATGCCGAACCCGGGCCAGAACAGGTCGGCCTGCCACTGGCCATGGAATCGGGCGCTGGCCATTTGCGCGAGAAAGGTCGCGGGGATGATGTAGCCCACGCCGTACAAACCGTAGACCAGCCCCAGGCGGCCCACGCCTGGCTCGCTCACCGGGTTGGCCTGGACGGCACCCTGCGGATCGGTGTCGGCCTGGGGCAGGATCGGCAGGGTGACCAGCAGCATCAACAAGGCCATTGCGGCGTACAGCAGCCACAGGTCGGCCGAGTCGTGCCCCAGCAGATTGCAGCCCAGGGCCAGCAGGCCGGTGAGCATGATACCCAGCCCGGGGCCGGCGAACACCAGGGCTCCCAGCCGCGGGCGCCCGGCAGCCTGGGCCAGGGGCTGGCTCAGGGCGGTGATCATCACCAGAGCCCAGGCGCTGGCCACCCCGGTGCCGAAACGCAGCAGCCAATGCGGCCAGAAGCCCCGGGCCCAGAACGACGCCAGGGTCAGCAGCACGCACAGCCACAGCCCTCCCAGCAAGCGTCCACGCACCTGGGACGGGCGTCGGGCCAGCATCGCATCCAGGGCACCGATGAGATAACCCAGGTAGTTGGCGGCGGCAATCAGTCCGCCGTCAGTCAGGTCGACCTGGCCTTCGCTGATCAGGTGCGGCAATTGCGGGGTCAGGGCGAAGCGGCCAATGCCCATGGCCATCATCAGGGCAATGAAACTGGCGAGCAGACGGATCAGGGGAGACATGGTCGTTGTTCCAGTGACAGGAAGGATGACCGTCAGGCTAGAGTCGATTGACTTTCGTTAAAAATGAATAATATTGAGTAACTTGTTCAGTTTTAGAGAAAGTCATGGAGTTCAGCCAACTGCGTATCTTCCAGGCCGTAGCCGAGGAAGGCTCCATCACCCGGGCCGCCGAGCGCCTGCACCGGGTGCCGTCGAACCTGTCGACCCGGCTCAAGCAGTTGGAGGATCAACTGGGTGTCGAGTTGTTCGTGCGCCAGCGCCAGCGCCTGCAACTGTCGCCGGCGGGCAAGGTACTGCTGGACTATGCCGTGCGCCTGTTCGCCCTGCACGACGAAGCCCAGGCGGCAGTGCTGGGGGGCCAGCCGGCCGGCGATTTTGTCCTGGGTACCATGTACAGCACGGCGGCCATTCACCTGCCCGGGCTCCTGGCGCGTTACCACCGTACCTATCCGGCGGTGAACCTGCATGTGCAATCCGGCCCCACGGGTGAGCTGCTCGAAGGGCTGCTCGCCGGACGGCTGGACGCCGCGCTGGTGGACGGGCCGAAGGAGCTGGCGGGGTTGGACGGCGTGCCCTTGTGCAGGGAGAGCCTGGTATTGATCAGCGAGATCGATCATCCGCCGGTGCACACGGCCCTGGATGTCGAGGGGCGGGCGGTATTCACCTTTCGCCAGGGCTGTTCCTATCGCATGCGCCTGGAATCCTGGTTCGCCCACTACCATGCGGCAATGGGCCGGGCCATGGAGATCGAGTCCTACCAGGGCATGCTGGCCTGCGTGATCGCCGGTTCCGGGATTGCCCTGATGACTCGTTCGATGCTCGACAGCTTGCCCGGGCGCGAAAGCGTGGCGGTGCATCCCCTGGCCGAACCGTTCGCCTACTCCACCACCTGGCTGATGTGGCGCAAGGGCATGGTGGGGGCCAACCTCAATGCCTGGATCGAACTGCAGCAAGGCTCCGCTGGTCCGATAGAGCAGTCGGTGCGTGCCTCGGCATGAGCGGTCCTGGGCGATTGGCCATAATCCAGTAACAGTTCATTGCCATCACAGGGCAGCGCACGGGAAAACTTAGGACTATTATCTGCTTGAGGCGGCGTATGACAGCCGCTTGGCATGACCCTTGAGGGGGCACTATGAAAGATAAACTGCAAAGCTGGCTGCACGACCTTGGCGTCGCACTGGGCCTGATCGAGCCACCGCTGCAACCGGTGCCGATTCCTACCGAGGAAGAACTGCGGCGCCGTCGGCAACGCCGTCGCTGAGTTCGCTGCGAGAGCGGGACAGGCCCCGGCTCTCGCCTGTTGCTCCCTGACGCCGGGCCGCAAGCCGGTCCTGCGAATCAATCCTCTTGTCGCCGGGACATCTCCAGCAACCATTCGATCAGTTCATGAACGCAACGCAGTTCCCGGAGCGCGTGCTGTTCCTCGCCGGTGGGAACGCATAGGCCAAAGCGGTCTTCCAGGCGCCACAGCAATTCTTCCAGGTCATCCCGTTCCAGCCCCAGGGCCCTCAGCTCGCTGCTATCGTCCAGGCAGGTGCGTTCGCCCAACCAGCAGCGAATGAGCGCATGCACGGCCCGACGGGCTTCGCTGCGGTTCATCGAACTGTCTTGCGCGATGATCGCGGGTCACGGATGCATGGGGCGAAGGTCCCGGCGCCGGGTCTTTTCCAGGATGAACAGGCTCAGCTCGCTGATGGAGTGGATCCAGTACAGATCGTGCTCGGCGTCGAGCCGGATGTCGAACTCGCTTTCCAGGCTGTGCAACAGGGCCTTGAGGTCCAGGGAGTAGGTGTCGCTGGTGTGCGCCTGGCTGGGAGGGGTCCGCCATTTCTGGGCCATTTGGGCTTCGATGGCCTGGCGGATGCTTTGCTGGATGTCGAAACGGTCCATAAACACCTCGGGGCAGGGGGAGAGGTTTTTATTGTTATGACCCCGTCCAAGGGTGATGCGATAGCGCGCACAGTTGCTGCCAGCGATCCTTGTACCGTTCTCCTGCGGGAACGATCGTCGCTGAGTCAGAGTACAGCACAGGATTTTTGCCACAGGGGTGACCATTCGTCCCCTGGGAAATGCCGCAAGCCTCGTGCTGTGTTGCCTGGGCGAAAAAAAACGGGTGCGGCCACCGACGCCGCACCCGTCGAAGAAAAACTTCAGCTCAGATCGCACTCGCCAGCGGGGCCGTGCGCCGCGAAGCCAGGCTGACCGCCACGAAGCTCACCAGGCCCGCCATCAGGCTGTAGTAGATCGGAGTGTTGGCATCCAGGCCGTCCTTGAACATGAACACCAGGGCGGTGATGAATCCCAGGCTCATGCTGGCGATGGCCCCGGCGGTGGTGGCGCGCTTCCAGAAGATCGCCCCGATCAGCGGGATCAGCATGCCGCCTACCAGCAGGTTGTAGGCCAGGGTCAGGGCGCTGATCACGTCGTTGACCACCAGCGCGATACCCAGCACCACGATACCGGTGAGCAGGGTGAACAGACGGTTGATCCCCAGGCTCGATTGCTTGCCGCCACGCAGCCGTGGCAGCAGGTCCTCGGTCAGGGTGGTGGACGCGGCCAGCAGTCCGGCGCTGGCGGTGGACATCATGGCGGCCAGGGCGGCAGCGATCACCAGGCCACGGATGCCGTCCGGCAACGAGGCCTTGACGATGGCGGCGAAGGCGTTGTTCGCGTTGTCCAGGTCCGGCAGCAGCACATGGGCGGCCATGCCGATCAGGGCGCAGGCCAGGCCGTAGAGCACGCAGTAGAAACCCGCCAGGGTGCCGGCGTACTGGGCGACCTTCTCGGTCTTGGCGGTGAACACCCGCTGCCAGATGTCCTGGCCGATCAGGATGCCGAAGAAGTAGATCATGAAGTAGGTGATGATGGTGTCCCAGCCGATGGTGGTGAAGCTGAAACTCGCGGCCGGCAGCTTGGCCACCAGTTCATCCCAGCCGCCGACGCGGTACAGGCAGATCGGCAGCAGCAGGAACATCAGGCCGACGGTTTTGATCACGAACTGGACGATATCGGTCAGGGTCAGCGACCACATGCCGCCGATCGCCGAGTAGATCACCACTACGCCGCCGCCCAGCAGTACCGAGAGCCAGAACGGCAGGTTGAACAGCACTTGCAGCACGGTGCCGATGGCAAGGATCGAGGTCACGCCGATCATCAGCGCATAGGCCAGCATGATCACGGCGCTGGCCTGGCGGGCCATGGGGTTGTAGCGCTTTTCCAGGACCTGGGTCACGGTGAAGATCCGCAACTTGAGCAGCGGCTTGGCCAGCAGCAGGTTCAGGGCGATGATCCCGGCACCGAGGGCGGCGCACAGCCAGAAGCCGGAGATGCCATGGACGTAGCCCAGGCGCACGGTGCCGACGGTGGACGCACCACCCAGCACGGTGGCGGCCATGGTGCCCATGTACAGGCTCGGTCCCAGGTTGCGTCCGGCCACCAGGTAGTCCTCGTGGGTCTTGGCCTTGCGCATGCCGTAGTAGCCGAGCACCAGCATGCCGGCGGCGTAGATGAGTACGACGAATAGATCTAGAGCCATGATGGCGTGTCTCCGATTATCTTTTTTATGTGAAACAAACAGGTCATGTGCCGCGGTGGCTGGCCCGCCACCGCGCGCAGGTCAGGCGACTTGGCGCAGGGGGCTACACCGGGCATGCTCGCGCGGATCCTCGGGGGCGTTAGGTCTCTGCAGGTTTCGGGCCGGGGCCCGACAGAACGTTGCCGCAGCTACCGAGTGAAGAGCGGGCGAGGAGGGGCGACAGGCCGCGCAATGAGCCACTGGTGCGCTCGGGCACGTCAGGCCGGATGTCGTCGGAAATGGGGCGCAGGCGCTCGCGAGCTCCCGCGTTGCGTGTGCGTGGCTGGGGATCTGTTCGACCCTGTTGATTTCAATGCTGCTAAGGCGTGTTTCTTTGTTGTTGTTATTCATGATCTGCTCCGATCACATTGGCTAAGGGGGTGGCAGCCCTTCCGGCATCGCGGACAAAAAATCGTGGCAGGCCAGCCATAGGCCTTCTTGTTGTTGGCGCGACCCGAGGGTGGCGCGCTCCTGGCTAAAGTGTTGCTCCCCTTGCATGCGCGGCATCGTGGCCACGTCATGGACAAACACGACGGCATCGGCTTGCAGGCCGGCGACGACGTTGTTCGCGCTACGTGTCCGTACCGCGAAACCATCCCTGGTCCGCCGCCTACCCGGCGATGCCGACTCGGCATCACGGGACAGCGACGATTGGGGACGGCGGTGGCGCCAGCCGGCATCGACCGTCGGCGCCGCGAGCCATCCGGCTGCGGCGTCGAGGAGGCAGTGCCACTGGCTCATGCCCTGGTTCTCAGCGATGGGTTACGCCGGGCAGTACGCAGAGCATTTCATAGAGCAGGTTGGCACCCAGCAGCGAAGTGTTGCCGGTGGTGTCGTAGGGTGGCGATACCTCCACCAGGTCGCAACCCACCAGGTCCAGGCCCTGGCAGCCACGGACGATCTCCATGGCCTGGATGGTGGTCAGGCCGCCGATTTCCGGGGTGCCGGTGCCTGGCGCCCAGGCCGGGTCGATGCCGTCGATGTCGAAGCTCAGGTACACCGGGCCGTCACCGACCTTCTCGCGGACTTCGGCCATCAGCGGGGCCAGGGACTTGTGCCAGCACTCTTCGGCCTGCACCACACGGAAGCCCTGCTTGCGGCTCCAGTTGAAGTCCTCGGCGGTGTAGCCCTGGGCCCGCAGGCCGATCTGCACCACGCGGTCGCAATCCAGCAGGCCTTCTTCCACGGCGCGGCGGAAGGTGGTGCCATGGGCGATCTTCTCGCCGAACATGTGGTCGTTGACGTCCGCGTGGGCGTCGATGTGCACCAGGCCGACCTTGCCGTGTTTCTTGTGGATGGCCCGCAGGATCGGCAGGGTGATGGTGTGGTCGCCGCCCAGGGTCAGGGGAATGACGTTGTGCTCGAGGATGGCGTCGTAGGCCTCCTCGATGATGCGCACGGCATCCAGCAGGTTGAAGGTGTTGATCGCCACGTCGCCGATATCGGCCACGTTCAGCGAGTCGAACGGCGCGGCGCCGGTGGCCATGTTGTAGGGACGGATCATCACCGATTCGGCGCGGATCTCCCGCGGGCCGAAGCGAGTGCCGGAGCGCAGCGAAGTGCCGATGTCCAGGGGAACGCCGACGAATGCGGCATCCAGGCCGGCAGGGCTGGGGACATGGGGAAGACGCATCATGGTGGCGATGCCGCCAAAGCGCGGCATTTCATTACCGCCCAGCGGTTGGTGGAGAGTCTTGTCCACGGGATAGGCCTCATCGTTGTTCTATTTATGGGGTCGAAGGCGCGGCAGGTCCTGCCCGTTCGACCGAGTGGGGCCGATTCTGCGAAATGTAGTGCGGAGAAAGAATCGCTACGAACAAATACTTAGTTCAGATTTTTCTAAACTAATTGCAGCGGGCAGGCTAGACTCTGGCGCGCTTTCCGAGGCCCTGCATGGCACAGGCGTTCGGCCCCGGCTGGTGGCGCAGCCGCCGTTAGCCGGGTTGCCGGGGCCAATTGGAAGTGCACATGGACGTCATCGCAGCTGCTTGCCCGCCCAGCGACGCGAGCTTGCTCGCCACAGGGAAGGTGTGTTTATCACCTGCTAGCGGAGCCTGTCATGGCCAACGCTTTACCTGATCTGAAACTATTGCGCATCTTCGTCAGCGTGGTGCGGCATCAGGGATTCGCCAATGCCCAGCATGAGCTCAATCTGTCGACGTCGGCCATCAGCACCTACATGAGCCAGCTGGAAGCGTCCTTGGGGTTGGTGTTGTGCCACCGGGGGCGGGGTGGGTTCAGCCTGACCAGCAAGGGCGAGTTGTTCCACCAGGAAACCCTGCGCCTGCTGGGTGAGCTGGAGGGCTTCGAGCAGTATGCCGCCGCCCTCAAGGGCGAGTTGCGCGGCACCCTGAACCTGGGGGTGATCGACTCCACCGTGAGCGACAAGGCCCTGCCGTTCGCCGAGGCGATTGGTGCCTATAGCCAGGAACACCCGGCGGTACACCTGCACTTGTCGGTGATGAGCCCCCACGAGCTGCAATTGGGGGTGCAGGACAATCGCCTGGACCTGGCCATCGGGGCTTTTTCCACGCGCATGAGCGGCCTGGTGTACATGCCGCTGTACCGCGAGCAGCACTGGTTGTATTGCAGCAATCGCCATCCGCTGTACAGCGAGCGGCGGATCCCCGAGCAGGTGATCACCCAGCAGCGCATGGTGGGGCGTGGTTATTGGAGCCAGGCCGAATTGGCCCGGCATGGCTTCAAGCACAGCGCGGCGACGGTGGAGAGCATGGAGGCGCAGTTGATCCTGGTGCTCTCCGGGGCCTATATCGGCTACCTGCCGGAGCACTATGCCCAGGCCTGGGCCGACAGGGGCGATTTGCGGGTGCTGCTGCCGGCGACTTTCGGTTACCAGGCGCCGTTTTCCATGATCATGCGCCGTGGCCGTGGCCGGGAGCCGCTGATCCAGACTTTCCGGGACCTGCTCAAGGCCCAGCTGAACCAGGTGTAGCAAGGAGTTTTCATGTCTCGAGCACGTTGCGAGCGATGCCTGCGTCCAGCAGGCCATTGCCTGTGTCCACTGATTCCACGGTTGTCCAGTCGCACCCGGGTATTGGTGTTGCAGCACCCGAGCGAGGTCAATCACGCCCTGAATACCGCGCGACTGGCGGCACTGGGGCTGAGCAACGCCGAGCTGAGGGTCGGGGAAGTGTTCGAGGACCTGCCGGAGCTGCTCGGGCGTCCCGGTTACCGGCCGCACCTGCTGTTCCCGGCGGACGCTGCCCAACCGCTGCGGGCCTACTCGCCAAGCCAGGAGCCGATGTTGCTGGTGGTCCCCGATGGCACCTGGCGCAAGGCGCGCAAGCTGCTGCACCTCAACCCGCTGTTGGCGCAATTGCCCCGGGTCACCCTGGAGGCTATGCCGACCTCGCGCTATCGCCTGCGCAAGGCCCCCGGTCCCGGCGCCTTGTCGACCCTGGAGGCCATAGTCGAGGCGTTGCAGGCCCTAGAGGCACCGGCTTCGTTCGAGCCGCTGCTGCGTCCCTTCGACGCCTTGATCGAAGGCCAGATCGCCGCCATGGGCGCCGAAACCTACCAGCGCAACCACGCCAAGCCCTGATCCCGTTCGGGTTTTTCAGGGCCGGCGCAGGGTCTTCTGGCGCAGGATGTAGATGCTGACCAGCACTGCGCTGGTGAGCATGAAGCCGCGGGCCCAGGGCAATGGCACCAGGTAGCAGGACAAGCCGATGCTCAGCCACATCAGGCCGATCGCGTAGACCTTGCCCTTGAGCGGAATGCCGTTGCCTTCCAGGTAATCGCGGATCCATGGCCCCAGGCGCGGGTGGTCTACCAGCCATCGGTAGAAGCGCGGAGAACTGCGAGCGAAGCAGGCGGCCGCCAGCAGCAGGAAAGGAGTGGTGGGCAGTACCGGGAGGAAGATGCCGAGTACCCCTAGCGCTACGCTCGACCAACCGATGGCCAGTAGAACGTAACGCAACAGCAGGGGACGCTGGCCTATGGGCTTGGCCATAGGCTCAGGCTCAGTGGTGGCGAGGCTTGAGCAGTGCCGGTTTTTCGTCGGGGGCGTTGCACAGCAGGTACAACGCGGTCAGTGCTTCAGGAATCTGCACGATCATGTCGTCCATCAGGTTGGCATCGCTGGCGATATCGGAGAACTCGGGCTGTTCGTCGAACAGGCCGGAACCCACCATGATCGGCAGGAGCATCTCGCTGACTTCTTCCTCGGCGGTTTCGAACCAGGCCGCTTCACGCAGGAATACGCCTTCCATGAAGCCGATGCACCAGCCGCGCAGGTCGGAGTCGTCCGGGTCGTCGCCCAGGTCGAGATCGCATGGCAGTTCGAACTCTTCATCCGAGGCCAGTTGGCGCGCGATGTGCGCCTTCAGGGCCAGCAGGGTCGATTCGATGGCTTCGCGCTCGGCGTCGTCGCGATAGTGCGGCTCCTCGGCGAAGAGGGTGTCGATCCATTCACGCTCCGGGACGTTTTCCGAGCAGATCGACAGCGCGGTCAGGTAGCCGTGAGCGGCCACGTAGTCCAGCGCCTCGTCGTGCAGATCATCTGCATCGAGGAAGACTTGCAGGCGGGTTAGTTGCTCAGCGAAGGACATTGACGGCTACCTTGGGGAATAAACGATGCTGAATTCTAGGCTTTCTTGAGCGCCCAGGCCAGCCACGATGCAGCTGCGGGCGGTTCCAAAGGTTACCAGCGGTCCATTGTCGGCGCCCTTTGCGGGGGAGGGCTCGGGTATACTCGCGCGTTTCGTGTGACCCGCCAGGCCGATGGCCAGGCCGGGGCCGCCCGCCCAGGCAGCTGCCGAGGTTCCCGGCACCGGTGCAGGTGGGCGTTGCAACCTGGCGGCGACGCCATGCCATGACCCATCGCACAGGCGGCCGGGTAGCGGCGTTCCCCTGGCGATTTCCGTATTTTTTGGAGTTTTTCATGCTCGAACAGGCTCAGCGCGTCCTCAAGGACATCTTTGGCTACGACAGTTTCC
This sequence comes from Pseudomonas sp. KCJK8993, assembly GCF_046230915.1. NCBI lineage: Bacteria > Pseudomonadati > Pseudomonadota > Gammaproteobacteria > Pseudomonadales > Pseudomonadaceae > Pseudomonas > Pseudomonas sp. KCJK8993. The sequence continues at coordinate 2,087 of NZ_JBJJLO010000100.1, read as the reverse complement.
GTGGTCGCCAGGGGGCGATCATCGAGCGCGTGGCCAGCGGTGGTGATGCGCTGGTGCTGATGCCCACCGGTGGCGGCAAGTCCCTGTGCTTCCAGGTCCCGGCATTGTTGCGTCCCGGCCTGGCGGTGGTGGTGTCGCCATTGATCGCGCTGATGGAGGACCAGGTCGCTACCCTGGAGGAACTGGGGGTCGCAGCCGCGGCGCTGAACTCCACCCTGAGCCCCGAGCAGCAGCGTGACCTGGCGGTGCGTATCCGGCGTGGCGAAGTGAAGATGCTCTATCTCGCTCCCGAGCGGTTGGTCCAGCCGCGGATGCTGGCGTTCTTGCAGAGCCTGGATATTGCCCTGTTCGCCATCGACGAAGCCCACTGCGTATCCCAATGGGGGCATGACTTCCGTCCCGAGTACCTGCAATTGGGGCAACTGGCGGAGATGTTCCCCGAAGTGCCGCGAATCGCCCTGACGGCCACCGCCGACAAGCGAACCCGCGAAGAGATCGTCAATCGCCTGCACCTGGAGAACGCCGAGCGCTTCCTGTCCAGTTTCGATCGACCGAACATCTTCTATCGGATCGTGCCCAAGGAGCAGCCGCGCAAGCAGTTGCAGGCGTTTCTCAACGAGCGGCGCAGCGATGCCGGGATCGTCTACTGCCTGTCGCGCAAGAAAGTCGACGAGGTGGCGGCATTCCTCTGCGAGCAGGGCTTCACCGCCTTGCCCTACCACGCGGGGCTGCCGGCCGAGTTGCGCGCCTATCACCAGAAACGCTTCCTCAACGAGGAGGGGCTGATCATGGTGGCGACCATCGCCTTCGGCATGGGCATCGACAAGCCCAACGTGCGTTTCGTCGCCCACCTGGACCTGCCCAAATCCCTGGAGGCCTACTACCAGGAAACCGGGCGTGCCGGTCGTGACGGCCTGCCGGCCGATGCCTGGATGGCCTATGGGCTGCAGGACGTGCTGATGCTCAAGCAGATGCTGCAGAACTCCGAGGGTGACGAGCGCCACAAGCGCCTCGAGCAGCACAAGCTCGACGCAATGCTGGCGCTGTGCGAGGAAACCCGTTGCCGGCGCCAGGCGCTGCTGGCCTATTTCGATGAAGACATGCCGCAGCCCTGCGGTCATTGCGACAACTGCGTCGATGGAGTGCAGACCTGGGATGCCACCGAGCCGGCGCGCCAGGCGCTGTCGGCGATCTACCGCACCGGCCAGCGCTATGGCGTCGGGCACCTGGTGGACGTGCTGTTGGGCAAGGACACGGAAAAGGTCCGTAGCTTCGGTCACCAGCACTTGTCGGTGTTCGGTGTCGGCAAGGCCCGTAGCGAAGGCGAGTGGCGCTCGCTGTTCCGCCAGCTGGTGGCTCGCGGGTTGGCCGACATCGACCTGGAAGGCTACGGCGGCCTGCGCTTGAGTGACAGTTGCCGGCCGTTGCTCAAGGGCGAAGTCTCCCTGGAACTGCGCCGCGATCTCAAGCCGCAAACCGCGGCCAAGAGCACCAGCCAGGCCAGCCAGTTGGTCCGGGGCGAAGAGCGCGAGCAGTGGGAAGCGCTGCGGGCGTTGCGCCGCAAGCTGGCGGAAGAGCACGGCGTGCCGCCCTATGTCATCTTCCCCGACTCGACCTTGCTGGAAATGCTCCGCAGCCAGCCTGGTTCCATGGCCGAGATGGCTCGGGTCAGCGGCGTCGGTGCCCGCAAGCTGGAGCGCTATGGCGCGGCGTTCCTCGAGGTGCTGGGCGGAACTGCCGAGGCGCCGAAGGTGGTTGCCGATATTCGTCACGAACTGATCACCCTGGCCCGTGCCGGCATGACTCCAGCGCAGATCGCCGGTCAGTTGCAATGCACCGAAAAGAACGTCTACACCCTGCTGGCCGAAGCGATCGGCAAGCAGCAGTTGTCCCTGGAGCAGGCGCTGGATTTGCCCGAGGACTTGCTGGGGGAAATCCAGGACGCGTTCCTCGATGGCGAGGGCGAGCTGCCGCCGGTGGCCGAGGTGATCGAGTTGTTCGCCGGCCGGGTGCCCGAGGGCGTGTTGTATTGCGTGCGCGCGGCGTTGCAGTCGGAGTTCGAGATTTAACTTGGGTGCGTCAATGTT
>NZ_JBJJLO010000099.1:0-24617 GCF_046230915.1 Pseudomonas sp. KCJK8993 | reverse complement strand
GCCAACTGGTCCGAGCAGTTGAGCAACAGCGGCGACACCATCGCCCAGCTCGAACCGCTGGCCGCCAGCAGGCAGCTGGACGCCGAAGGCTGGCAACGCCTGGCCAACGCCTACATGCAGCACCTGGACGAAACCAAGCTGGAACGACTGCTCGAGCAGGCGCCCAGCCCCCAAGCGGCGCATCAGGTACACCGGGCGATGATCCAGCGCGCCATCGCCCTGGGCCGCAACAACCAGGCCCAACGCTGGATCCTGCGCCTGTCGCCGGCCGAGCAGGCCGACCCGGCGATCCGCCTGCAGCACTGGGAACTGGCCCGCGAGGAGAACGATAGCGACACCGTGCGCCGCCTCAGCGACGAACTGCGCCGCCCCTGCCTGGAGACCGTCGAATGGCTCTCGCGGCACGACCCGGATGCGGCCCTCAAGCAACTGCGCCAGTGCTCGCCCCAGGATGATCCCCAAGCCTGGCTGGTGCTGGCCCAGCGCCTGCAGGCCAGCGACCTGCTGCAAAACCAGAGCCTGCCCGAACCCTGGGACACGGCCCGGCGCGAGCGGCTGATCGAGGTCTGGCAGGAACAGGGCCAGGGCGCCCGGGCGTTGCAATGGCTGGGCCAGCAACCGCAGACGCTGCCAGTGCTGAAAAAGCGCGCCGAGCTGCTCCAGGCCCAGGGCCGCAACCGCGAGGCCGCCGAGTTGTGGGAGCGCCAGTACCGCCAGGGCGGCAACCTCACGGCCCTGGACCAGGCCACCTACCTGGCCCTGGCCGCTGGACGCCAGCCCCATGCCCAGGCCCTGCTGGAGCAAGCCTACGACCGCCACGCGGGCGCCCTGCCCGCCCCGCTGCTGCAGCGCCTGGCCGGGCTCTATGCCGCCACGCCGCAGTTGAACCCGCTGCAATTGCAGCGCATGACAGGGCTGATCAAGCGGACCGCCCCCGCCACCCGCAGCCAGCTATTGGCCCAGCTGGCCGAAAACGGGCACTGCGATGCGGTACGGCAGAGCATTGGCCAGCAACCCCGGGATGCGAGCGAATATCGCGCACTGGGGCGCTGCGCCATGCCCGGGCAACCCGGCGCCGCCGTGGCCTGGTACCAGGCCGCCGAACGCCTGGGCGACCGTGGCAGCCGCCTGCCCCTGGCCTATGCCCTGGAGGCCGCTGGCGACTCGGCCGCGGCCCTGGCCGCCTGGCGTAGCGTCCCGGATGCGCAATTGAGCGATAACGCCCGGCTCACCGCCAGCCGCAGCGCCTTAAACGTCGGCGACAACCCCAGCGCCGAACGCTACTGGCAGCAAAGCAGCAGCCGTGGTGCCAACGAGTGGGCACTGGGCGCGGCGATCGCCGAGCAACGCGGCGACTACCCGACAGCCCTGCAACGCCAGCGCCAGGCGCTGGCCCAGTCACCCGACGCCGGGCACTACTACGCGGCCTCGATTACCGCGCAAAAGGCCGGCGAGCCGGAACAAAGCACCCAGTGGCTGGCCGAGGCCGTGCGCCGGCAACCGGACAACTCGCGCTTTGCTGCCGACTACGGCATGCGCCTGGCCGCCACCGACACCCCGGAGCAACGGCGCCTGGCCATTGCCCACCTGCAACGGGCCACCGGTGATTTCCCCGAGGATTATCGCCTGGGCGAAGCCCTGGCCTGGCGTTACGCCGAAGCCGAAGACAGCGCCGCCGCCCGCCAGGAGCTGCGCCGGGTCATCGACCTGGAGCAGAACCCGGTGGCCGGCGACGACGAGAACGGCAGCCTGGAAGCGCGCCGCTATCGCCAGCGCCGCGCCCACGAGGCCCTGTCCCGGCGCGATAGCGTGACCATCGCCAGCACCTGGTCACCAGGCGGGGTATCGACCAACAACAACCTGCTGCCGGACAACAGTGTCAAGGGCAGCCGGCGCCACCCTCAGTCGCAGAACGTACAGATGGCCCTGTGGGACCACGCCCTGGGCGAGGAACCGAGCCGCAACGGCAGCAGCCTATCGGTCTACGGCCGCACCTTGCTGGGTGGCCAGGGGCGCTCGTCCTATGGCGAATCGGCCGCGGTCGGGGTCGGCTTGCGCTACAAGCCCTGGGGCAACGCCAACGTCAACTTCTACGGCGAGATCTACAAGCAGAGCCAGTTCGACGACCACGACAACCACGGCCTGAGCCTGGGCCAGATGCTCGACCCCGGGCGACTGCTGGACCAGCTCAACGACCATCGCAAGCGTGGCCACACCAGTACCGACTACCTGCTGCGGGCCACCGCCTCGGTCCTCGACCAGGGCCGCTACCGCAACGACTGGCGCATCGACGAAAGCGACTGGGACGAACGTTTCCTCTACCTGGATGCGGCCTGGTGGACCAAGGCCGGCGACCACCAATGGCTGTCGCGCTACCAGCAGGGCCATGCCTGGAAGCTGCCGGTGGGCAGCCCACAGACCATCATGCCCTACGGTTTTCTCGAGTTCGCCGCCCAGGACCCGAGCAACGACTGGCGCCAGGACCTGCGCACCGGACTCGGCCTGCGCTGGCAATACTGGTTCGATGACGACCAATACAACGCCTATCGCTCGCGCCTGACCGTGCGCACCGAGTACCAGCAATCCCTTGGCGGCAATCTGTATGAAGGCGGCAATGGCATCCTGGTGGGCGTGGAGCTGAATTTCTGATGAAACGACTGATGTACATCACCCTGCTGTGGCTGGGCCTGGGCCTGCACGCCCAGGCCGAGGAACGGTTGTTCTACCAACCCTTGAACAGCGATTCGGCCCTGGGCCGCGAACAATGGCGCAAGATCTGGCAGGACAGCGCCCGCAACGGCGTAAAGACCCTGATCGTGCAGTGGACCGCCTACGGCGACTCGCACTTCGGCGGCGCCCATGGCTGGCTCGCCGACAGCCTGCGCCAGGCCCGCGAACAGGGCCTGCAACTGGTGCTGGGGCTTTACATGGACCCGGCCTACTACCCGCGCATCGAGCAACTGGACAGCGCCGGCCTGGAAACCTACTGGCAGGCCCAACTGGGCACTTCCCTGGCGCGCCAGCGCAAGCTGCGCGAGGATTGGCAACTGCCGGTCAGCGGCTGGTACCTGCCCATGGAACTGGACGACCTGCATTTTCTCGATGCCCAGCGCCGGACCACCCTGCAACGCCAGCTCAAGGACTTCGCCCGCCAGCTCGACGCGCCACTGCACCTGAGCGCCTTCAGCGCCGGACACCTGGCACCGCAGGTGAATGGCGCCTGGCTCGGCGAACTGGCCAGCGCCGGCCTGCAGGTCTGGTGGCAAGATGGCGCCGGCACCGCACGCCTGGCCCCCATGGTGCGCGACAGCTATGCCAGCGCCCTGCCCTGTGGGGTCGGCATCGTCCACGAGGCCTTCCGCCAGACCAGCGGCGAAGGCCAGCCGTTTCGCGCGGAACCTGCGACTCCCGATGCACGACCGGCCGGCTGCCATGCCAGCGCGGTGTTCTCCCTGCGCTACCGACCCTGGGGCCAGGCCTTGCGCACTCCTTAGCTCACTCAAGGGCCGGCGATGTTCAGGACCATTGAAGAACAGGTACTCAGCCAGGCCGCCCCGGCGGCCTTGAAAAACGAATTCGCCCAGTACGACTTCGAACGCCTGCACAGCTTCTGCATCCTGACCTACATCGCCAGCCTGAGCATCTGGCTGATCTTCGACCTGATCGTCAGCTTTCCCGGCCAGCAGGGCTTCACCTTCCTTTCGCTGGTATTCCTGACCTTACTGGTGATCGACACCATCATCCTGGGCTTCACCCACAAAGCCCGGCACTTCCAATGGGTCAACCTGCTGTTCGTGCTGGTCATCGCCCTGGCCGTGCGCCTGGTGATCGAGGGCCTGCCCATGGAGCTGCACCCGGTCTGGCTGATCCTCGGCGCCTCGAGCATTCTCTACAGCGCCTCGGTGATGCCGTTGCGGCGCTGGTCGTTCTTCGTCGCGGTGCTGATCACCTGGAGCGTGCTCAATCCTTACTGGATGACCCGCACCTCGATCAGCGAACTCAAGGGCCTGATCGTCCTGGCCTACTCGCTGTTCCTCACCGCGCTGACCCTGTACAGCTTCATCACCCTGCGCCAGGCCCGGCTGTACAACTACATCATGGCCAAGCGCCTGCTGGAGCAGGCCTATGTCGACGCCCTGACCGAGATTCCCAACCGCCGCTCATTCATGGCCCGCGCCGACCAGCGCCTCAAGGTCCAGCCCCGGGAGCCCGAGCATTACCTGGCGATGATCGACATCGACAATTTCAAGAAGATCAACGACCGCTATGGGCACGACAGCGGCGACGAGGTACTCAAGCGCGTCGCCGCCGACATCCAGTCGGTGATGGTGGATTTCGACTATGCGCGCCTGGGCGGCGAGGAGTTCGCCGTCTACCTGCCGGGGGTACGGCGCGAAGCCGTGGAACTGCTGGCCGCACGCTTGTGCCAGCGGGTGCGCGAGCAGTCGGCTGGGCCGCCGGTGACCATCAGCATCGGCCTGGCCCGGGTCGAGGACGACGACAGCCTGAACCAGGTGCTGGTCAAGGCCGACCAGGCCCTGTACCAGTCCAAGCACAGCGGCAAGGATCGCTATACCTTCCACGCCAGCTTGTGAGCCTTGGCCAGGCGCCGATCTGTGTTGCCCGGCTCAAGCCTGGGAGCCGCGATCGTCAACCCGCTCCCCAGCCAGCAGCAACACCCGGGTCACCCGCCGTTCCTCGACCGTCATCACCCGGAGGCTCCAGCCTTGCCACTCCAGGCAATCGCCCTTGACCGGCAAGCGGTCCAGCAGGCTCATGACCAGTCCGGCCAGGGTCTGGTAGTCCTCGGTCGGTTCGGCGGCGAAGCCGGTGCGCTGGCGGATCTGCGCCAGGTTCAACGCACCGCTGACCAGGAACCCGCCCTGCTCCTCGACGATGTCCGGACCTTCGATTTCGCTGGCGTCAGGCAACTCGCCAGCGATGGACTCGAGGATGTCGGTCATGCTCAGGACGCCGACGAAATCGCCGAACTCGTTGATCACGAAGGCGATGTGGGTCGAGGCCTTGCGCATCTGCTCCAGGGCATTGAGGACCGTGAAGCTGTCCAGCAGGTTGATCGTCGTACGCGCCAGATGCGCAAGGTTCGGCGGGTTGCCGGCCAGGTACTCCTTGAGCAGTTCCTTCTTGTGCACGAAGCCCAGCGGCTCCTCCACCGCGCCGTCGCGAATCAGCGGCAGGCGTGAGTAGGACGAATGCATCAGTTTCTCGCGGATGCTTTCGGCGTCGTCGGCCAGGTCGATGTAGTCGACGTCGGCACGTACCGTCATCAGGCTGCGGATCGGGCGTTCGGCCAGTTGCAGTACGCCGCTGATCATCACCCGCTCGCGGCGGTCGAACAGCTCGTTGGGCGCGGTCTCGTCGCCTTCCACCAGGTCGGCGATATCCTCGCCCACCTCCTCCGCTGCCAGCTTGCGCCCACCCAGCAGGCGCATCACCGCGTGGGCCGTACGCTCGCGCATGGGCCGCAGGCCCTGCATGGACTTCTTGCGCCGGGCCCGGGCGATCTGGTTGAACAGCTCGATCAGGATCGAGAAGCCAATGGCCGCGTACAGGTAGCCCTTGGGAATGTGGAAACCCAGGCCCTCGGCGGTCAGGCTGAAGCCGATCATCATCAGAAAGCCCAGGCACAACATGATCACCGTCGGGTGGCTGTTGACGAAGCGGGTCAGCGGCTTGCTGGCCACGATCATCACGCCGATGGACACCACCACCGCGATCATCATCACCGCCAGTTCATCGACCATGCCCACGGCGGTGATCACCGCGTCCAGGGAGAACACCGCATCGAGCACCACGATCTGCGCCACGATGGGCCAGAACAGCGCATAACCGGCGTTGCTGGCCCGCTGGCTGACATGGCCCTCGAGGCGCTCGTGCAACTCCATGGTGGCCTTGAACAACAGGAACACACCACCGAACAGCAGGATCAGGTCACGGCCCGAGAAGCTCTTGCCCCATACCTCGAACAACGGCTGGGTCAGGGTCACCATCCAGGAAATACTGGCCAGCAGGCCCAGGCGCATCAGCAGAGCCAGGGACAGGCCGATGACCCGCGCACGGTCCCGCTGATGGGGCGGCAGCTTGTCGGCGAGGATGGCGATGAACACCAGGTTATCGATGCCCAGCACCAGCTCCAGGATGATCAGGGTCAAGAGGCCAAGCCAGGCCGTGGGGTCTGCGATCCATTCCATACGATTCAGGTTCCTCAAGCGGCCAGGCGCGACACGACGCCAAGGCGCAAGGCCTCGGGGACGTTCTGGCAAGGGTGGGAAGCGGCGGATGCCGGGAAAACGTGGCTACTGGCAGGGCAGCCTGGGCGCCTGCGCCTCAGGATGACGCAGTGGCGTGGGAAAGCAGGGGGTAAGGCGGGATGAGAGCACCGACTGGGAGGCTCCGAGAGCGTGTTCATGCAAGTCCTGAGTGAAAAAACGGATTGGGAGATTACAAGGCCCGGGCTTCGTAGCCCCAGCGGCAAATCATTACAAGATTTTATCCGCAGCCCTGCGAGATGCTGCGAATCGTCGCTACCGCAAACTGCGTACAAATCAACATGAGCCGCCCGGTTTACGGTTCGCGATGTCTCCAGGATAGCCCGCCGACCACCGTGGCGGCCGCTGCGCGCCCGGACGCAGTCTCGCAGGCTCGACAGCGGCTACGATCAGCGCTGGCCGGCGCGATGGTCGCGGCGTACCTGCTCAATGTAGCGCGCCACCGCCGGCGCCTGTTCGAAACGGCGATGGATCAGCGACAGCCAGGATGCAGCCGAACTTCCGACGATCGGTCGGTACAACACCTGGGGCAGGCCCAGGTGGCCCACCACCGATTCCGGCACCACCGCCACGCCCTGGCCCAGGGACACCAGGGCCATGACCGCCACCAGCCCTCCGGGCTGGGCGCCGAGCCTGGGGGCAAAACCGCCTTCGGCGGCCACCTGCAAGGTGCCGTTGATCTGTTCCGGCAGGATGAAGGTTTCATTGAGCAGGTGCTCGCAGGCGATCTGCGGCAGGCGGCACAGCCAGGACTGCGCCGGCAACGCCAGGACGAAACCTTCGGCCTCCAGGCGGATCGCCTCCACCCCTTCCGGCAAGGTCATGGGCGAACGGATATAGCCAATGTCCAGGCGACCGTCGGCGATCCGCGCCGGCAAGGTGGGCATGGGGCACTCGCGCACATTGAGGCTGACATCCGGGCAGTCGCGGACGAACTCCTGCACCTGCTTTTGCAGCACCCCCGAGTACACCGCCGAGGCCACGTAGCCCAATTCGATATGGCCGATCTCGCCGCGACCGGCGCGCTGGGCGTTGCGCTGGGCCAGCTCGAACTGGCGCACCGTAGCCTCGGCCTCCAGCAGCAAGGTGGCGCCGGCCTCGGTAAGGCTGACCTCGCGCTGCTGGCGCAGGAACAGCCGCGTACCCAGGGCTTGCTCCATGTCCTGGATCTGCCGGCTCAGGGTCGGTGGCGCGATGCCCAGCTGTTCGGCGGCCCGGGTGAAGTTGCGCTGGCGCGCCACCGCCAGGAAATAGCGAAAGTGTCGGATGTCCATGGATGTGTTAGCCAAAAGGTAATGAACTTGCCGCCAGAGGCTAACGAACTGCGCCAATGGCCGGGATAAGCTCCCAGGACCTCCACACTAGAGAGCCCATGCCATGCGCGTCAAACCCCTGCTTCTGGCCCTGATCACCTGCTGCAGCCTGCAAGGGGCGGTAGCGGCAGAAACCCAAGCCTCCGTTGCCCACAAGGCAATCCTTACCCTGGACCGAGCCCAGGTCCTGCTCAAGACCGCCCAGGAAACCGCCCGGGCCAAGGGCTGGCCCTGTGCCGTGGTGATAGTCGACGACGGCGGCTGGCCGGTTCTGGGCGCACGCATGGATGGCGCGCCGGTGGTCGCCGCGATCGAACTGGCCCAGGGCAAGGCGCGCACCTCGGCGTTGTTTCGCCGCCCCTCGGGCGACCTGGAAAACGCCATCAACGGCGGGCGCCCGGCGGCCCTCAGTGCCGGCCTGCTGATGATGAAAGGCGCCCAGCCGATCGTGCTCGAGGGCCAGGTGGTGGGCGCCATCGGGGTCAGCGCCGACACCCCGGCCCACGATGATGAAATCGCCCTCGCCGCCCTGGCCGGCCTTGGCCGGCAGAGTGCGCCATGAGCACCTCCGGCAACCCGCGCCTGACCCTGCTGACCGCCTCCGGTGTCTGCTCGCTGATCATCCTGGACACCAACATCGTCGCCGTGGCGCTGCCCAGCATCGCCCGCGACCTGGGCGCCGACTTCGCCGATATCGAATGGGTGGTCAGCGCCTACATGCTGGCCTTCGCCGCCCTGCTGCTCCCGGCCGGCAGCCTGGCCGACCGCTTCGGCCGCAAGCGCACCCTGCTGTGCGGCCTGGGTTTGCTCATCCTCGCCTCCGTGGGCTGCGGCGCCGCGCCCACGGCCCTGTGGCTGGACCTGGCGCGGGCACTCAAGGGAATAGGCGCGGCGCTGCTGCTGACCTCGGCCCTGGCGACCATCGGCCATGTCTTCCACGACGAGACGGAACGCGCCAGGGCCTGGGCCTTCTGGGGCGGCTGCATGGGCTTGGCGATGACCACCGCGCCGACGATCGGCGGCCTGATCACCCAGTACCTGGGCTGGCGCTGGATCTTCTACTTCAACCTGCCGGTGGGCGCCCTGCTGCTCTGGTGCGTGCTGCGCCAGGTGCCGGAATCCCGCGATACCCGGGCGGCACGCCTGGACCCCTGGGGCAGCCTGGTGTTCAGCGCCAGCCTGCTGTGCCTGATCTGGGGCCTGATCGAGGCCAACCGCATCGGCTGGGGCCATCCGGCTACGGTCCTGCGCCTGCTGGCCGGGTTGGCGCTGCTGGGCCTGTTCGTGCTGGTCGAGCGCCTGCAACAAAGGCCCATGGTGGACTTGCAGCTGTTGCGCCATCCACGCTTCATCGGCGCCTTGCTGGGCATGTTCGCCTACGCCGGCTGCGCCCAGGTGATGATGACCCTGCTGCCGTTCTACCTGCAGAACGGCCTGGGTTTCTCGGCGATCGCCTCGGGGCTGGGCATGCTGCCCTTCGCCCTGACCATGCTGGTCTGCCCGCGGATCGGCGCACGCCTGGCCGGGCGCTACCGGCCCGCCACACTGATGGCCGCCGGGCTGGCCCTGGTGGGCAGCGGCAACCTGCTCAGCGCCTGGGCCGTGCAGGTCGGCGGCTACCCGGCCTTCGCCCTGGCGATCGCGGTGACCGGCGCCGGCGCCGGCCTGCTCAACGGCGACACGCAGAAGAACATCATGGCCTGCGTCCCCCGGGAACGTACCGGCATGGCCTCGGGGCTGAGCACCACCATGCGCTTCAGCGCCATCATGCTGGCCATCGGCGTGTTCGGCGCACTGTTGGGCAACCACACCCGGCAACTGTTGCAAGACGACCTGCGACGGATCCCCGGGCCTTGGTTGGCCCAGGCCCCGGAGATCGCCTCGCGGGTGGTGGCCGGCGACCTGCAAGGCGCCCTGGCCGGGTTGCCCGAGAGTGCCCGGGCACTGGTCGAGCCCCTGGCCCTGCAGGCCTTCACCGGTGGCTTCGGCCTGGTCCTGGCGGTGGCTGGCGGCCTGGCCCTGCTGGGGGCGCTGGTGGTCGGACGGCTGATGCGCAACCCCTTGCCGCAGGCCCGGGGCCTGGCCCTGGAAAGCCGCTAGGCAGCGCCCTCCAGGTGCCTGGCCAGCACCTGGAGGGCGCTTGCAATTTCATAACATTGAGCCAATTGCCGGGGCTGAGAACCCACGGTTAAGGTGCGCCCTGCAATCGGCTTCACCGTCAGGAGACACCTTGGCCATGCACCGCGAATCACTTGCTCCTCCCCCGCCGGCCCCGATCAAGGTCGAGCTGCTGCCCCATGACCCGCAGTGGGCCGAACAGGCGCGGCAGATCGCCCAGGCCCTGCATGCCGTGCTGGGCGATAACCTGTTGCAGGTACACCATATCGGCTCCACCGCGATTCCCGGCATCGTCGCCAAGCCGGTGCTCGACCTGCTGCCCACAGTCCGCTCGCTGGCCGAGCTGGACGAACGCCAGGCGGCGCTGGAGGCGCTGGGGTACCTCTGGCGCGGCGAGCTGGGCCTGCCCGGACGGCGCTATTGCAGCCTGGATGAACCGGCCAGCGGTCGCCGCCTGGTGCAACTGCACTGCTATGCCCAGGGCTCGCCGGAGATCGAGCGCCACCTGGCGTTTCGCGATCACCTGCGCCGGCACCCGGATATCGCCCAGGCCTACCAGCGGGAAAAACTTCGCTGCCAGGCCCTGCACCCCGACGACTCCCATGCCTACGGCGATTGCAAGGACGCCTGGATCCAGCAGGTACAGGCCCAGGCCCTGATCGAACGCCAGCGCCGCCACTGACCCCATCCACGAGGTAGCTATGCAACATCCACGGGTCATAGTGCTGGGCGCCGGGATCGTCGGCGCCGCCATCGCCTACCACCTGGCCCGCCAGGGCGCCCAGGTGACCGTCCTGGAGCAGGCCACCCCCGGCTCGGGCGTCACGCGCCACTCCTTCGCCTGGATCACCCCCCACGGGGAATACCCCAGCCCCGTGAAGCCCCTGCGCGAACAGGCGCTGACCGAATACCGGCGCCTGGAGCAGGAGCTGCCGGGCCTGCGGATCAACTGGTCCGGCGCGCTGTGCTATTACCAGGCGAACGCCATGCAACCCACCGCAATGCCCTGCGGGTCGACGCGCCAGTGGCTCGATCGCCAGCGGATCGCCCAACTCGAGCCCAACCTGCGGGCCGTGCCGGAACGCGCGCAGTTCGCCCCCGGCGAAGGCAGCCTCGACCCAGTGGCCACCACCCTGTGCCTGCTCGAGGGCGCCCGCGCCCATGGCGCGCAAGTGCTGACCCAGGTCTCGGTGCTGGAGCTGCAAGTAGAAGACCAGCAAGGGATCGGCGTGGCCACCGCCACCGGGGTCTATCAGGCCGACCACCTGGTACTGGCCACCGGCTGCGGCACCCCGGCCCTGCTGGAGTCGTTGGGCATCGAACTGCCCATGCACGCTTCGCCATCGATCCTGCTACGCCTGGACGCCCCCCGGGGGCTGGTCAAGACCCTGATTTCCAACGACCAGCTGGAAGTGCGCGAAGCCCCTGACGGCAGCCTGCTGGCAGCCGAGGACCCTCTCGATGACGCAACGCCCGAGGCCATCGCCCAACAGGCACTGGCCAGCATCCGCCAGGCCCTGCGTGGTGCCGAGGCGGTGACCTTGCGCAGCGTCGAAGTAGGCCAGCGGCCGATGCCCGATGACCAGGTGCCGATCATCGGCCCGCTCGCCCAGTACCCCGGGTTGTACCTGGCGGTGATGCACGCCGGGGTGACCCTGGCACCGATCGTCGGGCGCCTGGTCAGCCAGGAGCTTTCGGGGCACAGCTGCGCGGAACTCGCGCCCTGCCGCCCCAGCCGATTCGGCCTCTGAGCCGGGCCACCAACGGCGCCGGAGCGCAGGTCAGAAGCTGGCCTTGGCACTCAGGCGCAAGCTGCGCGGCTCGCCCCACAAACCCTGGCTGTAGAAGCCCAGCTGCTCGTAGTAACGCTTGTCGAACAGGTTATCCAGGTTGGCGCTGACCGACAGGTTGTCGTTGACCTGGTAGCGCGCCATCAGGCTGGTCAAGGCGTAGGCGCCCTGGCCCACATCGGTCAAGCCCCGCGGGCTGGACACCCGGTTGCGCGAGGTGCGGCTGTTCCAGGTGGTGCCGCCGCCCAGGGTCAGACGCTCCAGGGGGCCCCAGAGGCGATAGGTGGTGAACAGCTTGAACTGGGTCCTGGGGAACTCGGTGTTGATCGCCCGGCCATCGCTATTGCGGGCGATGAAGTGGGTATAGCTGGCGGACAGGTTCCAGGCATCGCTCAGTTGGCCGCTCAGGTCCAGGTCGAAACCATCGACCCGCGCCCCGGTGCCGGCCTTGTAGGCCTGCTCGTTGGGCCGCCCTTGCACGTTCACCCCGGGGATGGCCTCGGCCAGCCCTTCCTGCTGGGTACGGTAGACCGCCAGCGCGGCATTGAGCCGTCCCTCCAGGTAGGCCGCCTTGAGCCCCACCTCGTAGCTGTCGCCCGTCACCGGATCGAGGATGCTGCCGTTGGCGCCACGGGCGTTCTGCTGGTTGAAGATGCTGGTGTAGCTGGCGTAGGCGCTGTAGGTCGAATCGATGTCGTAGATCAACCCGGCATAGGGCGTGACTTCATTCTTGTAGCGGTACTGGCGCTGGGCGCCGTAGTAATCCTGGTCGATCCGCCAGTCACTGATCCGCGCCCCGAGGATCAAGTGCAATGGATCGGCCAGGGACAGCCGGGTCACCAGGTAGCCACCGGTCTGCCGGGTATGGGTGGCGTCGCCCGAGGACCGGGTGCGTGACCACACCGGCTCGGGAATGCGCCCGTTGCGCCAGTCGGTGAAGCTGCCGATCGCCGGGGTTTTGCCAGCGGGCTGGAACTGGTCGATGTTCAGGTCGTCGTCGATGCTCATCCAGCCCAGGCCCAGTTCATGCTGGCGCCCCAGTAACTGGAACGGGCCGCTGGCCGTCAGGTGCCAGGTATCGCGGCTGCGCTCGCCATCGTAATTGAGGAAATTGACCTTCATGCCCAGGCCGGTGGCACGGTCCGGAAAACCACCGCGAAACAGCGAGTGCATGTCATAGCCACCCTCGTAGCGGCTGTAGGCCGTACGCAGCTTCCAGTCGTTGGCCAGGGTGTGCTCCAGGTCGACGAAGGCCGTGGTGGACTCACTGCCGGTACGGCTCCAGCGGGTGTTGTTGGCGGTCGAACGGCCGAAGTCGGTACGCGAACCATCGCTGTAGAACAACGGAAAACCACTGCCCATGCCCCGCACCCGGCTGCGCTGGTACTCCAGGCTGGTGGTCAACCGCGTACTGGGGGTCAGCTCGGCGCTGACCACCCCGTAGAGCGTGCGTGAGTCGTTTTCCAGAAAGCGGGTGTAGCTGTCTTTTTCCGAATAGGCCGCCACCAGCCGCGCCGCCACCCTCCCATCCGCCGCCAAGGGCAGCGACAGGTCGAAGTCGCCACGTCGCTCGCCCCAGCGCCCGGCGCCGGCCGAGCCGCTGATGGCGAAATCCGCCAACGGCTTCTTGCGCACGAAATTCACCGCCGCCGAGGGATTGCCGGCGCCGGTCAGCAGCCCCGTGGCACCGCGCACGATTTCCACCCGGTCATAGATGGCCGAGTCCATGTCGGTGGCGCCGAAGTTCCACAGATTGTTGATGGGCGATGCCAGGCCGTCGAACTGGAAGTTGTCGATGGCGAAGCCCCGGGCGGAAAACGCCAGGCGATTGCTGTCGCTGCGGGTATAGGAAATCCCCGGGGCGCTGGCCAGGATCTCGGCCGTGGTGGCCAGGCCCTGGTCCTCGATGCGCTGGCGGGTGACGACGCTGACCGATTGCGGGGTTTCGCGGATCGACAGCGGCAGGCCGATGGCCGTGGACATGGCGCCAGTGGTGTAGCTGCCAGAGCCTTCGGTGGTCTCGCCCAGCTCCTGCCGGCCCTGCACTTTCAGGGTGGGGAGCACCAATGAAGCGTTCGACCTGGAACGGCGGTCAGGTTCTTCGGCCGAAGCCGAGAGGGACACCAGCAAGCCACCGAACACGGCGGCGGGTAGGCAGTGGGCACGACGCGGGAAAGCGCGGGAGTCTGGGCAATACATGGGAATGGTTATCCGATGAACACTATTGTCGGATGCGCATTATTCACATCTGTATCCTGCCCAGGTTTTGCCGGATGCCGAGGATGTTATGGGGGCTGCCGGTTCCGACGCGGATAAGCGCCGCCAAGCCGTCACTGGCGTTCAACCGCAGCTGCCGGGGGCCACGCCGAAGCGCTGGCGAAAGGCCGTGGCGAAATTGCTGGCGTGGCGATAACCCACGAAATGCGCCGCCTGCTGCACCGACCAGCCTTGTTGCAACCGCCCATGGGCGACCTGCAGGCGCCGTTCGCGCAGGTAGCCGAAGACCGTCTGCCCATAGGCCGCTCGGAACTTGCTGCGCAGCGAGCTGCTGCTCATGCACGCCAGCTGTGCCAACTCAGTGAGCGAGTGTTCCTCGCCGGGAGCCTGGTGCAGGCGCTCGCGAACCCGCTCCAGCAGTCGGCGGTCCCGGGAACCGAGGTGGCCGGCCTGCTCGCGGGCAGACTCCAGGCCAGCCAGGGCATGGGCCAGCAATTGCAGGGCCACGCCCTGGCACAGCAGGTTTTGCAGGCTGCCTTGCCAGCGCCCGCCGAGCAGGTCATCGATAGCCAGGCGCACGTTCATCGGCAGCGACATGCCGTTCATTTGCGAGCCACGGCGGCGCAAGGCGTCGTGCAGCAACTGCGCCAGTCGTTCATCGGACAGTTGTTCCGGAGTCTGGAGCGCAAGGTTCAGGCCTCGCAGCCGCGCTCCGGCCAAGTGCAAGGCCGACATGGGCCGGCCATCGGCGCACAAGCTCGTGACGCAATGACCGGGCAGCAGCGACTGGTCCCGGGTGAAGCTCAGTGCCGCGCTTCCTTCGAGCAGCAGCGCCAGGCCCAGGCATGGCATGCGCAGCGAATCGGCCCGGTAGTTGTGGAACGGCAGCACGTCGGAGCTCACCAGGACCAGGCCGCCGGGCAGGCGATGCTCGGCGATGAGTCCCTGCATCAGGCAGGTAGCGTCATCCTCGTTCCCTGCGCCAGGCAGGCTATAGCGCACGGCATGACGTTGGCCAAGCTGGCGGAAGTCGCGCAGGTAGTAGCGTTGGTCCAATCGGGGTATCGGATGCAAGGCCGGTGCTCGCAGAGAGAAAGTCGGGCGGCGATATTAGCATTAATTCTCATTCGCACATTCTCATGGAATCATCCGCCCTCGCCCGCTGTCCCCTGTTGATCGCGACGATTTCCCATCCCACGGCAGGAGACCCCCCATGGCGAACATCAGCATTGCCCGACAACTGGCCCAGACCCTCGAACAGGCCGGGGTCAAGCGTATCTGGGGGCTGACCGGCGACAGCCTCAACGGCCTCACCGACGCCCTGCAGAGCATGCAAAGCATCCAATGGATGCACGTGCGCCATGAGGAAGTGGCGGCCTTCGCCGCTGGCGCCGAAGCTGCTGTCACCGGCCAATTGGCGGTGTGCGCCGGCAGTTGTGGCCCGGGCAACCTGCACTTGATCAATGGACTGTTCGACTGCCACCGCAGCCGGGTGCCGGTGCTGGCCATCGCCGCGCAGATCCCATCCTCGGAGATCGGCCTGGATTATTTCCAGGAAACCCACCCCCAGGAACTGTTCAAGGAATGCAGCCACTTCGTCGAGCTGGTGAGCCACCCGGCGCAGATGCCCGAGGTGCTGCACCGGGCCATGCGCAGTGCGATCCTCGAGCGCGGCGTGGCCGTGGTGGTGATCCCCGGGGACGTGGCCTTGCAGCAAGTGCCGACGACCAGCAAGCCATGGCCACCGTTACACGCCCCACGCACCCTGCCGGCGCCCCATGACCTGGACCGCCTGGTGGAACTGCTCAGCCACAGCCAGGCCGTGACGCTCCTGTGCGGCAGCGGTTGTGCCGGGGCCCATGACCAGGTCGTGGCCCTGGCCGATGCCTTGGGCGCGCCGGTGGTGCACGCCCTGCGCGGCAAGGAACATGTGGAATGGGACAATCCCTTCGATGTCGGCATGACCGGCTTGATCGGCTTCAGTTCCGGTTATCACGCCATGCTCAACTGCGACACCCTGGTACTGCTGGGCACCGATTTCCCCTATCGCCAGTTCTATCCGACGGATGCTTGCGTGATCCAGATCGACCGCGATCCACAGGCATTGGGCCGGCGGGTACCCCTGGACCTGGGCGTGGTCGGCGACGTCAGCGAGACCCTCGCCGCCTTGCTGCCACGCTTGCCCTACCAGGGCGACCGGCGTTTCCTGGACACCTCCCTGGAGCACTACGCCAAGGCCCGCCAGGGCCTGGACGACCTGGCCCAACCTGCGGCACAGGGACGGCCGGTGCACCCGCAGTACCTCACCCGGATGGTCAGCGAACTGGCGGACGCCGATGCGATCTTCACCGCCGATGTCGGCACACCCACGGTATGGGCCGCGCGCTACCTGAAGATGAACGGCCAGCGGCACCTGCTGGGCTCGTTCAACCACGGCTCCATGGCCAACGCCATGCCCCAGGCCATCGGCGCCCAGGCCGCCTGCCCCGCACGCCAAGTCATTGCCCTGGCCGGCGACGGCGGCTTCAGCATGCTCATGGGGGACTTCATTTCCCTGGTCCAGCTCAAGCTGCCGGTGAAGATCATCGTCTACGACAACGCGGCCCTGGGCTTCGTCGCCATGGAGATGAAGTCCGCCGGCTACCTGGACACCGGCACCGACCTGCACAACCCGGACTTCGCCGCCATGGCCAACGCCATGGGCATCCTCGGCCTGCGGGTCGAGGACTCCGAAAGCCTGGAAGGCGCCCTGCGCACCGCCCTGGACCATGACGGCCCGGTGCTGGTGGACGTGGTCACCGCGACTCAGGAACTGGTCATCCCACCGGCGATCAAGCTGGAGCAGGCCAAGGGCATGAGCCTGTACATGCTCAAGGCGGTGATGAGTGGTCGCGGCGACGAGGTGGTGGAGCTGGCCCGGACCAACTGGCCCAAGGGCAACTGGCTCAGCCGCAAGCTGGGCCTGGACGGCTCTGGGCGCTAGCAGGCGGCACCGAAAGCCAGGTCTCCCAGCTCGGCTTCGCTCACCGGTAATGCCGGCGGCACCAGCGGTTGCAGGATGAACAACTGCAACGCAGTCCAGCCGCTGGCGTCCGCCTTGTGGGCCTGGCGCCATATCGCCGCTTCCAGCAACAACACCGCCTGGTAGGTTCGCGCCATGCCCCAGGCCAGGCGCCGGCCATCCCTTTCTTCGGCTGCGCCGGCCAATTGCCGCAGTGCTTGGCAGGCCTGGCGAATCGGCCCTGCGACAGGCGCCGCAGCAGCACCGGCCGATCCCAGGCGCCGCTCGATATCGTCCAGAAAGACCGCGCCAAGATCAGTACCGTGCAAGGCCCGCAGCACATCGTGGGCCAACACCGACGTGGTGCCTTCCCAGATGCAGTGAACGTGCACATTGCGCAGCACTCGGGCAATCCCCGTATCTTCCAGGTAACCAGCCCCTCCGAAGCTCTCGACCAGCTCGCTAGCGGCCCAGATACTCTGCCTTGCACAGGCAAGCTTGCTCAATGGCGCCAGCAGGCGAGCCAGGCCGGATGAATCCTGGCCCTGTTCATGCCGGCCGAGGGCCAGCGCAGTTTCAAAATTCAGCGCGAGCATCGCTTCGTACTCGGCGCCGATCCGTGCGAGCCACTGGCGATGCAACGGCTGGTCCCGCAACCACTGGCCAAATACCCGACGCTTGCCCGCGTAGTCGCGAGCCATCATCAATAGATGCCCAACCCCCGCTGGGCCGCCCCAGGAAGCCCACAACCGCGCAACGTTGAGCAGGTCGGCGATCTTGCCCACGCCCCGGTCGAGTCCGCCCACCGGCCGGGCGATCGTGCCTTGCAGATCCACCTCGGCGGTCGCCAGGGCGCGGGTGCCGAGCTTGTCCTTCAGGCGCCGGACACGAATGTGGTTCCACTGGCCATCAGGCTGGCGCAACTCCAGCAGAAATAGCGCCAGGGTCTTGCTGCCGGGCGCTTCGCCTTCCGGCCGGGCCAATGCCAGCGCCACCTGCGAGGTCGCGGCCGAAGTGAACCATTTGGTGCCACTCAATGCCCAGGTGCCGTCGCCGAGGGGGCGCGCTAGGGTGGAAGCCTGGCCGATGTCGGAACCGCCCTCCTTCTCGGTCATCCACTGGCCGCAAGTCCATCCCTGGTCACGGGCCAACAGATGCGGCAGGTAGCGTGCGGCGAGATCGGCATCGTGCAGCGACAACAACCGTACCGCGCCATCGGTCATCACCAGCGGGCACGCCGCCACCGCCCCGGCGCCTTCGTAGAGGTTGACCAGGCCGGCCTGGACCACTCGCGAGAATTGCGCGTAGGGCGCCTCATAGGGCAACGCGACCAGCCTCTCTTCTTGTCCGATCGCCACCAGGCGATCCCAGGCGCCATCGACCTCGATGCGATCTACCCGATGTCCCCACGCGTCATAGGGCACATGGCGAGGCTCATTGCGCTCCGCCGCCTCGGCCAAGCGGGGGATCTCAACCACCGCTCGCTCGCCCATCCGCGCCAGGTCCGGACTCGCCATGGCGAAGATATCCGACGGTAGCAGGCGCTCCAGGGTATAGCGCAACGCACGGTCGCGATGGAAACGGTTGGAAAAGACAGGGGAAGGCTGGATGAACTCGCACATGATGCTCTCCTTCGCTGCACCAGCGCCGGACGCCAAGCGCCCGATGGTCTCAGCGGGTCAGGTCTTGCCGGGGTTCGTCTTGGAGGTCCGTGTCGCCCTTGTTTTGCCAGGTGTCGCCGGGGTGGATCGCGGCGCCTTCCCGGCACCGCTGGAACGGGTCGATGCGCCTTGGGTCGCGGCACCGTGGCTCTGCACCGCCGCCAGGCAGAAGCCGACGATATCGTCGACCACTCGTTGAGCCGCGCGCCTGGAGAGAATGCCCAGGGCCAAGGGCCCGATCATCGCTTCGGCCAAGGCGCCGACGATGGCTGCCGCGCTGGTATGGGCGCTCTGCACCCGAAACTCGCCGGTCTCGATGCCGTCCTCGATGACCGTGGCGAAAATCGCGCGATAGGGCTCGCGAAAGCGCAAGCGATCTTCATCGATCACCGGTGCCACCGGTTCGGCCAGCAGCGCCCATGCCAGGCGAGGCCGGCTCAACGCGCGATGGGAGAAGGTACGGATGACCGCGGCCAGGCGCTCGGCCGCCGCGCTTTCGGTAGCGGCAGCCGCTGCGCAAGCATCGATCTCACGCTGGGAGGCACGTCGAAAAACCTCGTCGAACAGGTCGGTCTTCGAGGGAAAGTACTGGTACAGCAGGCCGGTGGATACTTGGGCAAGCCCTGCCACCAACGGCATGGTGGTGCCGCCGTAACCCTGTTCAGCGACCAGGTCGAGCGCCGCGAGCACGATGCGTTCCCGCGTCTGGGCCAGGCGCTCCTCGACCTTCGTTGTGCGTCGATATGACATGAAAGAATTGAATCACAGTTCATTTTTTGTAGCAATCGACGTCCCGCCCGCAGTACGCTGACCGTCCCCTTTATCCCGATGCAGTTGAACGCAGTTCCATTCCATGTGCCCGAAGCCCGGGCAAGGAGACGGTTTATGCGCGGATTCGGCGATGCAGCGCTCGGCTTTGGCTGGTTCCAGGCAGGCTATAGCGAAGATCTTCAACGAGGGGACGTTCGGCCACTGCGAGCCATGGGGCGAGAGTTCGTCCTGTGGCGCGACGACAGCGGCCAGGCCCCTGTCATGGACGCCTACTGCCCCCACCTGGGTACGCACCTGGGCCATGGCGGCAGGGTGTATGGCGACACCTTGCGCTGCCCCTTCCATGGCTGGCGCTTCGACGCAGCGGGTGGCTGCCGCGAGATTCCCTACAGCAATAATCCACGCCTGGAACGACACCGGCTCAAGGCCTGGCCGCTGATGGAGCGCAACGGGCTGATCATGGTGTGGTGGCATCCAGGCGACACGCCTCCAACTTTCGATGTACCCCACCTGCATGAGCACCAGAACCCGGCCTGGTCACGCTATCGGCGCCAGCGCTGGGAAGTGGACACTATCTGGCAGGAGGTCCAGGAAAATATTGTCGATACCACCCACTTTCGCTACCTGCACGGCGTAGCGACATTGGCGCGGCTTGAACGCTTCGATCCCATCGGCCCGACATTGCACGTCGATATACGGCATGAATTCAACACACCCCGAGGGAAACAGTCTGGCTTCTTGCAGACGTCGCTGTATGGCCCCTACTTCGCCGTGGTGCGATTTCGCATCGGCGACCTTGCCGAAATTGTGTTCGTCGATTCCGTGGTGCCGGTCGAGCCCGGCCGTGTCACCGTCACGTTCAGCTTGATGGCACGCCTGCAAGGCATCGATGCACCTGACATGAGCCTGGCACTGGTGGATGAAGCCATCGACCAGGTCAGCCAGGATGTACCGATCTGGGAACACAAGGTGCGCTGGAAGCGCCCCGGTCTTGCCGAAGGTGATGGCCCGATCATGAGGTTCCGTCGTTGGGCGGCGCAGTTCGACCTGGCAGGACACATTCCACAAACGCCCTGCGAGATAGCCCATGCATGACATTCATCCCGACGATTGCATCTTCATCCAAGAGACCGGTTCGACCTGGCGTGCCACCGAACTCGCCCGTGGTCCATGGGATTCGCGGGCCCAGCATGGCGGCGTGCCTTGCGGGCTGCTGGCCCACCTGGTCGAGTCCGCACCGGGCGAAACCGGTTGGCAACTGGCACGGCTGACCGTAGAACTGCTCCGACCGGTGCCCATCGACAGGCTGGAGACAAACGTGACACTCGAAACCGGCCGAGCCAGTGCGCGGGTCGAAATCACCCTCCACGCCAATGGCAAGCGGGTGGCCAGGGCTCATGGATTACTGGTACGCGCCGGTACCCTTGCACTGCCGACCGACCTGCCACCTGCGGCGATCGACAGGCTGCCGCCTCCCGAGGATTGCCCGCGCCCGTTGCGCATCCCCGGCCTGCCCGAAGTGCGCTCTTTCTACTACACGGCGATGGAGGGACGGGTCGCAGGTGGCGACCCAGCCCAACCTGGCCCGGCAGCGGCCTGGCTACGCCTGAAGGTGCCGCTGGTGGCCGGTGTCGCGACCTCGGCGGCGATGCGGATCGCAGCGGCCGCCGACTTCGGCAATGGCCTGAGCTGGGTGCTACCGGCGGACCGTTTTGCGTTCGCCAATGCCGACCTGTCGCTGCATCTCGCACGACCGCCAGCGGGCGAGTGGATCGGCTTGCAGGCCTCGACCTCGATCGCCTCCAGCGGTTGTGGCCAGACCATTACCCAGCTGTACGACACCCAGGGCCCATGCGGTGTCGCGGTACAGAGCCTGCTGATCATGCCGCGCTGAAGGTTCATGGGCAGCCGTGTGGATTCGTGGCGACCTAAAGACTTCGTAAAGACTGCCGCCTCCGGGCTGCCAGCCGGCCGTGAATACGCTTGAATGGAAGCTGAGCCGGGCCGCTGGCGCCCGGTCTTTCCTGGAGAAGCCCATGGGTAACTTGGCCATGCACCTGCAGGAGGAGGACATCCTCCTTGCCGTCAATCCGTCGAACAAGCACCGGTTGTTCCAGCAGATCGGCCAGCATATGCAACATACCTGGCAGTTGCCGGGCGACTGGGTAGCCGCGAGCCTGGCCCGTCGCGAGGAGGCCGGCAGTACCGCCATCGGCGCGGGCGTAGCCCTGCCCCATGCGCGGCTGGAGGCACTGGACGCGATCCATGTCCTGTATCTGCGCCCCCAGGCGCCCATGGCCTTCGCCGCCCCCGACCAGCAGCCGGTGCGCGACATCCTGGTGCTGCTGGTGCCGGCTCCCGCCGAGCAGTCGCACCTGGACCTCTTGGCCGAAACTGCCCGGCTGTTCGCCGACCAGCGTTTTCGGCAAGCCCTGCACGGCTGCAACGATGCTCATCAGGTCAAGTGCCTGTTCGACCGCTGGTAACCGCCCGGCCTCGGCCCGGCTCCTGCAAGCGCTCCATGAAGATGCATGGCGCTTGCCGAACAGCCCGGCGCGGCGATCAAAGCGCCTCCATGGCGCCGGAACAGGTGGTGACGCAGTTCCAGGGCGGCCCTTTGCCCGGACACCAGGCAGGCCACCGAGGTGGCAGAACCCGAGCCGCTTTCCAAGCGCCGCCTATTCAAGCAACTGACTGGCGCCGGAACGGAACACGAAATCCAGGTGGGCGGCTGCTATCCGCCCTGGCTGCTGGTGCGCAGCCGGCGCATCTGAGGGATGCGCCGGCCGGCAGTCCCCAGGGTCACTTGGCCCTGGCGCGCACGAAGCGCAGGTTGCGCGCCAGGCTGCTGGTCAGCACCTGGCCATCCTGCTCGAAGCGGATCACCCCCAGGTCGCCGGCACGGAAACGCTCCAGCGCCAACGGCTGCATTGGGTAGCTCTGCTCGCCGGTGCGGATGTACAGCCTGCCCTGGCGCAGGAACACCTCGAGCTGCCCGGGCGTGGTCCTTAGCTGGTAGCGGCCCACATAGCGCTGCAGGTCCGCAGGTTTCCACGCCGCAGCCAGGGTATAGGTCGAGGCCGGGTTGGTGGAGACGATGCGCGCGCCTCTGGTCGCGGCCAGGTAGATCGGCGAGCCGTCGTTATCGGCGGCCAGCAGGTGATCGCTCAACCTGGACAACGCCAGGGACTGCGAGAAGGTGTCCAGCTTGAAGCCGTTGCCGGTGCGTTGCAGCTGGAACTGATGCCCCGAGTCGTCGAGGTAGGTACCGGCCACCAGGGTGTTCAACGGAGCCGGTGGAACGGCCCTGATGCTGGGTACCGGTGGCGGGATATCGTGACCCGGGGACGGATTGGGCGAGCCCAGCACCGCGTCCATCAGCGCATAGCCACGCGCCGAAGCATCCGGGACCGGCGAATTGCACAGCACCACGGTGGCCAGCTCCATCTTCGGGTACCAGGCGACATGGGTGTTATAGCCGGCCCAGCCACCGCTGTGGGAGACCTCATCGAACCCGCGATAACGCGTGATGCCGACACCCATGCCGTAGTAGCCGGGATCGCCGTCGGCCAACGGCTCGGTCTGGCGCATTTTGCCCACCAGCGCCTGGCCTCCTACCTGCCCGGTGGACAAGTTGCGCATCCAGCGCATCACATCCACCACGGTGCTATGCACCTGGCCATCGCCGGTCTGCTCCCAGCGCACATCCGCGAACTGGTAGGCCTTGGTCTTGGGGTCCTGCTCGTAGCTCTCGGCCAGGTTCGGCAATTGCAGCGGGTACTGGTCGACGATGCTCGTGCGGGTCATGCCCAGAGGCTTGAAGATATGGGCCTGGGAGAAGTTCTTCAGCGGCATGCCCGAAGCCCGCTCGACGATACTGGACAGCAGCATGTAGCCGCTGTTGCTGTAGCTGAACTCCACCCCGGACGGGAACATCGCGGTGTTCTGCTTGAACAGCATCTGCAGCGCCTGCTGCTGGGTGAAGCGCTGGGAGTAGCCGATGCCGGCCAGTTCGGCCAGGAACATGTAGTCCTGCAGGCCCGAGGTGTGGTGCAGCAGGTGGCGGATCTTGATGTCCTGGGCGTACACCGGCAACTCGGGGAAGAAGCGCCGGACCGAATCGTCCAGGCTCAGGCGCCCCTGGGCCTCGAGCTGGAGTATGGCGAAGGCGGTGAACTGCTTGGACACCGAGGCCAGGTTGAAGAGAGTGTCGGGCTTGATCGGCGCACCGGTCTGCAGGTTGGCGATGCCGTAACCGGCACTCCAGATAACCTTGCCATCACGCATGACCCCCGCGGCGCAGCCGGGCTGGTCCGGCGTCAAATCGCGGAACACCTGGTCAAACGCCGGGGTCGCCGCGGCATTGGCCAGCGTCGTGCTCCCCAGGGAGAGCAACAAGGTTGCAAGCATTGAACGCATGGATGTCTTCCTCTTCTCACGTGTCGGTCCTTCGAGCTCCAGCGGAGCCCGGACAGTATCGTGAGCAGGCGCGTTGCGATCTGTGGCAAGTCAGTGATTATCTGTAAACAAGCGTACGCAGGATGTGAACGGCCTCTGCGCTGCCGGCGCCCCCTCGACCAGGAGCGCGCCCTTTGCCCACAGGGCGCGACGTCTGGCCTTCGGCGCCGGCCCTAGGGCCTGGGGGCGGGCAACACCTGGCGCAGCAGGTCGAGCTTCTGTGCCTGGCTCAACTGCCGCCACTGGCGATGCTGCACCGGCGCAAAATCGCGATCGACGTACTCCGGTGGCTCGGTGCCCTCCCAGTAGTCCATGTTCACGCTGGCACACTGACCGCACCTGGGCTTGATCAGCAGGCTGAAGGGCTGCCCCTGGGAGTCGGGGTCGCAGGCCACGCCGAACACCCGGCGCAGCAGGTCGGCACGGCGCGTGGCACTGACGCCCTGCCCTTGCAGCAACTGCTCCAGCAACCCATCGACCTCGCTATAGGTTTCGTCGTTCGGCCCATCGAGCCATACCGTCTCACCGTTGATGCTGCGCATCAGGAATTCACCATAACTGCCGGGCATGACCTCGGGAGCCTTGAAGCGGTGGCCGCAGTCGGCGCAAACGTAGGTGTACAAATAAAACTTCATGGTTCTACCGGAGTGACTATCTGGGGAGTAAGGATTTCGTTGAAATTGTCCAGCACCGCCTGGTTGACCCCACCAGGGTCGCGCTCGGAACCGAAGCGGATCA
Source organism: Pseudomonas sp. KCJK8993 (assembly GCF_046230915.1). Taxonomy (NCBI): domain Bacteria; kingdom Pseudomonadati; phylum Pseudomonadota; class Gammaproteobacteria; order Pseudomonadales; family Pseudomonadaceae; genus Pseudomonas; species Pseudomonas sp. KCJK8993. The sequence goes on along the minus strand of NZ_JBJJLO010000099.1, from coordinate 260 downwards.
CATTGTAGCCCTGGTCCTTGGCGTCCATGCCGATCTGTTGGGTCTTGGAGGTGATGGGGCCACCGTTGTAGCCCCACTCCTTGGCGATCGCCGGATCGGTGAGGTCCAGGACCTTGGCCTTGCTGGCATCGACCTTGAAACGGATCCCGTGGGTCGGCTTGACGCCGTGGTGGGCCATTTCGCCAAGGGTGTGCTGGGGCTCTCGCCGACGTAGAAGGCCGCGCCGAAACGGCTGTTGGGGTTGAGGTACTTCGGATCGA
>NZ_JBJJLO010000098.1:0-26481 GCF_046230915.1 Pseudomonas sp. KCJK8993 | reverse complement strand
ATCGGCGCCATCGCCGAGCAGACCAACCTGCTGGCCCTCAACGCGGCCATCGAAGCGGCCCGGGCCGGCGAACAGGGTCGCGGCTTTGCCGTGGTAGCCGACGAAGTGCGCGCCCTGGCCGCCCGAACCCAGGCCAGTACCTCGCAAATCAACGAAATGCTCAACCGCCTGACCCAGGGCGTCAGCTCCTCGGTCAGCGCCATGGAGAACACCCAGGCCAGCTGCCAGTCGGCGGCCGATGCCACTGCCCGGGTCAACTCGGGCCTGGACGAAATGGCCGGCTCGGTCAACCAGATCAACAGCCTGAGCACCCAGATCGCCACCGCCGCCGAACAACAGAGCGCGGTCACCGAGGAAATCAATCGCAGCATGGTGAGCATCCGACATATGGTCGAGGAGCTGCTGCAAAGCGGCCAGGCCAATGAACACAACACCCAGAGCCTGGTCCAGGCCAACCAGCGGGTCAGCGCCCTGATGGGCCGCTTCAAAGTCCGCTGAATGGTCGAGCGCACTCCCGCCACGGCGCGGGAGTGCGACTATATTTGCAGCTCCGGCCACAAGGAGGTGCATGCATCATGGGCCAGCGCCAGCCCCACCTGACGGGCGAATACATCAGCCAGCAGCGGTACATCGCCGCCAGCATCGATACGGTCTACTACTACCTTTCCCAACCTGATCGCTGGCACGAATGGCACCCGGCTTCCCTGCGTGCCGACACTGGCCTGGGTGGTTCGCTGCCGGCCGGCTACAGGTTCAGCGAAACCATCGACCTGCTGGGTTTGCAGGTACACCTGAGCTGCCGGGTCCTGTGCGCGGTGCTGCCCCGGGAGTTCAAGATCGTGTTCAGCTCCGCGCCCCTGGATGGCATCGTCGACTACCAGTTGCGCAAACAGGGCGACGGCACCCTGCTCAAGCACAGCCTGCAATACTCCACCGACCTCAATCTCGGCGGCCTGCGTTCGCGCATGGAGCGCTCTTGCGGACAGGCCCTGGACAACCTCAAGCGCTTCCTGGAAACGCCACCTGGATGATCAAGCACCAGGCCTCGGACAGCCTCGCCGGTCTTGGCTGATCCCCCATCAGTCACGCTGACAAATCTGTAACCTGAACCTCAGTTGGCTGACAGCCAGCACTGATTAGTCTCTGCCTGAATCTGAAACTCAGGACCGACAGGACTCACTCGGTATGCTTGGCAATCCCACACGACGCAGCTTGATCAAGGGCCTGGGCGTCGCCGGCGCACTGGCCGGCACCGGCCTGTGGCCCTCCCCGGCCTGGCCCCGGGCCAACCCTGGCCTGCCCCAGGAAATCCGCGGTCGGCAATTCGACCTGTACATCGGCCAGACGCCGGTGAACTTCAGCGGTACCCCGTGCACCGCGATGACCATCAATGGCGGCCTGCCCGGCCCGCTGCTGCGCTGGCGCGAAGGCGATACGGTGAACATCCGCGTGAGCAACCGCCTGGAGCAAGACACCTCGATCCACTGGCACGGCATCCTCCTGCCGGCCAACATGGACGGCGTGCCTGGCCTGAGTTTCGCCGGCATCGCCCCGGGCAGCGTCTACGAGTACCGCTTCCAGGTCCGCCAGCACGGTACTTACTGGTACCACAGCCATTCCGGGCTGCAGGAGCAGGCCGGGGTCTATGGCCCGCTGGTGATCGATCCCCGGGAGCCGGAGTCGTTCCAGTACGATCGCGAGCATGTGCTGCTGTTCAGCGACTGGAGCGACCTGGCGCCACAGCGCCTGATGCAGATCCTGAAAAAACAGTCCGGCTACTTCAATTACCACAAGCGCACCGTGGGCGACTTCATCGACGATGTCGGCCGCCACGGCTGGGGCGCTACCCTGGCTGATCGCAAGATGTGGGCCGCAATGAACATGAGCCCCACCGACCTGGCCGACATCAGCGCCGCCACCTACAGCTACCTGCTCAACGGCCAGCCCCCGGGCAGCAACTGGACCGGGCTGTTCAAGCCCGGTGAACGGCTGCGCCTGCGGCTGATCAACGCTTCGGCCATGAGCTACTTCGATGTGCGCATCCCCGGATTGCAGATGACCGTGGTCGCCGCCGACGGCCAGCCGGTACGTCCGGTCAGCGTCGACGAACTGCGCATCGCCGTGGCCGAGACCTACGACGTGCTGGTGGAACCCGGCCGCGAGCCGGCCTACACCGTCTTCGCCCAGTCCATGGACCGTACCGGCTATGCCCGTGGCACCCTGGCGGTGAGCCACGGCCTGGGCGCCGCCGTGCCGCCCCTGGACCCGCGCCCGCTGGTGAGCATGGCCGACATGGGCATGAGCCACGGCGCCATGGCGCCCGCAAGCATGGGCGACATGCCGGGCATGGGGCACGAGCCGATGGCCGCCATGGACCATGGCGACATGCAGGGCATGGACCACAGCCAGGCCAGCGACATGGCGCCGATGCAGCGCCACCCGGCGTCGGAGCACGGCAATCCGCTGGTGGACATGCAGACCATGAACCCGACGCCGAAACTCGCCGACCCGGGCATCGGCCTGCGCGACAACGGCCGCCGGGTGCTGACCTACGCCGACCTGCGCAGCACCTTCGAGGATCCCGACGGCCGCGAGCCCAGCCGCACCATCGAGCTGCACCTGACCGGACACATGGAGAAGTTCGCCTGGTCCTTCGACGGCATCAAGTTCAGCGACGCCCAGCCCTTGCGCCTGGCCTATGGCGAGCGAGTGCGGATCGTCCTGGTCAACGACACCATGATGACCCACCCCATCCACCTGCACGGCGTATGGAGCGACCTGGAGGACGAACAGGGACGCTTCCAGGTGCGCAAGCACACCATCGACATGCCCCCCGGCACCCGCCGCAGTTATCGGGTCACCGCCGATGCCCTGGGCCGCTGGGCCTATCACTGCCACCTGCTGTACCACATGGAGATGGGCATGTTCCGCGAAGTACGCATCGACCAGCAGGGGAGTCCGTCATGAAGCGCCACCCTGCTGCGCCGTTGCCCGGATTGCTGCTCGGCCTGGGCCTGGTGGCCAGCACCGCCAACGCCGCGCCCGACCCTGTCGGCATGCACCACCGGGGCATGCCCGGCATGGCGCCCGGCGCGATGTCCGCCATGGATCACGGCGCCCACGACCTGGCCCCTGCCCCAGCCCGGGAACGCAGCCGGACCCCGATCCCGACGCCTACCGAAGCCGATCGTCGCGCAGCCTTTGCCGAGGTGTCCGGCCATGGCGTCCATGACCAGGCGATCAATTCGCTCTGGCTGATCAACCAGCTGGAATACCAGGATGCCGACCGCGGCAGCACCCTGGCCTGGGAAACGAATGCCTGGATCGGTGGCGATATCGATCGCCTGTGGCTGCGTAGCGAAGGCGAGCGCAACGACGGTCGCAGCGAGAAAATCGAGCTCGAGGCGCTCTGGGGCCATGCCATCGGTCCTTGGTGGGACCTGGTCGGCGGTGTGCGCCAGGATTTCAAGCCCGCCTCGCCCCAGACCTGGGCCGCCATCGGCCTGCAGGGCATGGCCTTGTACAACTTCGAAAGCCAGGTCACCGCCTACCTCGGCGAAGGCGGCCAGACGGCCCTGCGCCTCAAGGGCGACTACGACATCTTGCTGAGCAACCGCTTGATCCTGCAGCCCACGGCAGAGATCAACCTCTATGGCCGCAACGATCCGGAACGGGGCCTGGGATCGGGCCTGGCGCAAGCCGAAGTCGGGCTGCGCCTGCGCTACGAACTGGATCGCCAGTTCGCCCCCTACCTGGGCGTGGCCTGGAACCGCAGCTACGGCCACAGTGCCGACTATGCCCGCGCCGAAGGCGACAAACCCAGCGAGGCCCGCCTGGTACTGGGTCTCCGCCTGTGGTTCTGACCCCGGGCGCTTACCAGCGCTTTGTATAACCTTGATACACAAGCCTCGCCCCTGGTGCTGCAAAAAACGCAAAATGCACGGCGATTCGCGCAGCCCCAGGGCGCCACCTTCGATCCACACGAGACTTCCGATGAAATCCACCCTGCGTCTGGCGGCCCTGTCCGCCCTGCTGTTCACCTCCCTGGCCCAGGCCGCCGCCCCCATCGACATCGATGTGCACCGCGACGCCAACTGCGGCTGCTGCAAAAAGTGGATCGAGCACTTGCAAGCCAATGGCTTCAAGGTCCATGACCATGTCGAGAACGACATGCGCAGCGTCAAGCAGCGCCTGGGCGTGGCCCCGCGCCTGGCCTCTTGCCATACCGCGGTGCTCGACGGCAAGTTCGTCGAGGGCCATGTGCCGGCCGAGCAGGTCCTGGCCTTGCGCAAGCGCGATGACCTGCTGGGCATCGCCGCCCCCGGCATGCCCATGGGATCGCCGGGCATGGAAATGGACGGCATGGGCGCCGACGCCTACCAGGTCATCGGCCTGACCAAGGAAGGTCGGGACGTGGTGGTCGCGGACTACCCGGCCCGTTGATCGGCGTCTACTTCGGCTTGTTCCTGGCGGCCTTCGGCGCCGCCACCCTGCTACCACTACAGTCCGAAGCGCTGCTGGCAGGGCTGCTGCTCAACGGCCGATGGTCGGTGCCCGGCCTGTGGTTGGTGGCGACCCTGGGCAATGTCCTCGGCTCCCTGGTCAACTGGTGGCTGGGGCGGCGCCTGGAACACTACAAGGACCGCCGCTGGTTCCCCATCGGCCCGCGTCACCTGCAACGTGCGCGCAAGCACTACCAGCGCTACGGGCACTGGTCGCTACTGCTGAGCTGGCTGCCGCTGATCGGCGACCCACTGACGCTGATGGCCGGGGTGATGGGCGAGCCGCTCAAGCGCTTCCTGCTGCTCGTCAGCCTGGCCAAGGGCGTGCGTTATGCGGTGCTGGCCTGGCTGACCCTGGGCTGGATGGACTGATCGCCAGGCTCGACGGCGGCTCCAACGGCTTCGTGTAGCCGCTGCCAAAGGCTGCGTACGGGCCATCGCAAGAACCGGAGCGAGCGCCAAAGATCCTGACTGCCCCGTTATGGACCGAACGCTGTCCAGCGCACCCATTGCGGGCACCCCGATACGCTCCACAGACCGACCTCTCGTCGGCACCAGCCACGCTCGAGTCCTCGCATCGGCGCCCGGCAAGGGCCTTGCCCGGCGCCGTTGCGTCTTCTGTCCTAGACTGGCTCTCGCATCGTGACCATGCAGTCACAGCGCCAGGAAAAAAGTCGAAACTTTTCGTTCCGGCCCAGGGTCAGGGTAAAGGTAGGGCCGCTGCCGCTGGTGCATTCCTTGCAGCGACTCCTCCATCCATTCTGCTTCAGCACTCGGGCAGCACGGGCTGATCGAAGTGCGATGCGTTCGTGCCCGGCCACAGGAACCGGCCGGCACGGCGTGCAATACGCCAAAACAGATCGACGACACGGGAGAAACACATGATCAGCGCCGTATTGGATACCCAGGGAGAACCCATTCCGCAGCAGGCCGGTGGACGCGGCATTCCCCTGGTCCCGCTCCCCGGGAGCAAGACGGTACTGCCACTGGCACGCCAGAATCCCAACCGCAAGCGGGTGCTGTTCGTCACCTCGGAACTGACCGATCTGGTCAAGACCGGCGGCCTCGGGGATGTTTCCGCCGCCCTGCCCCGGGCCATGGCCCACCTGCACGATGTGCGGGTGCTGATCCCCGGTTACCCCCAGGTCCTGCATAGCGAGAACCCGATCCACATCATCGGCGAGCTGGGCGGCCATGCCGCGCTGCCGGCCTGCAAGATCGGCCGCATGGACATGCCCGACGGCTTGGTGATCTATGTGCTGATCTGCCCCGAGCTCTACGAGCGCGAAGGCACGCCCTATGGCGCCAACAACGGCCGCGACTGGCCGGACAACCATATTCGCTTCGCCCGCCTGGGCCTGGCCGCCGCCGATATCGCCGCCAACCTGGCGCAGATCCATTGGTGCCCCGACCTGGTGCACGCCCACGACTGGCCCGCCGGCCTGGCGCCGGCCTATATGCACTGGCGCGGCCAGCGCACCCCGACGCTGTTCACCATCCACAACCTGGCCTACCAGGGCGTGGTCAGCCTGGCCTGCTGCCCGGAACTGGGCATCCCCGAGCACGCCCTGCAGCAAGAAGGCATGGAGTTCTACGGCAAGCTGTCGTTCCTCAAGGCGGGCATGGCCTATGCCAGCCACATCACCACGGTGAGCGCCACTTACGCCCGGGAGATCACCACCCCGGACTTCGGCTGCGGGCTCGATGGCTTCCTGGCCAGCAAGACCCAGCAAGGCCTGCTCAGCGGCATTCCCAACGGCATCGACGAAAGCTGGGACGCCGCCACCGACCCGCATCTGTTCTGCCCCTTCGGCATCGGCGACTGGGACGGCAAGGCCGTCAACGCAGCCCATGTACGCCAGCTGTTCGGCCTGGAGCCGAGCGATGGGCCGCTGTTCGCCGTGGTATCGCGACTGGTCTACCAGAAGGGCCTGGACCTCACCGAAGCGGTGGCCGAATTCATCGTCGACGCCGGCGGCCAGATCGCCATCATCGGCCGTGGCGAACCGGAGGAGGAACAAGCGATGCGTGAACTGGCCCGGCGCTTCCCTGGCCGCGTCGGCGTGCACATCGGCTTCAACGAGACCGATGCCCGGCGCATGTTCGCCGGCAGCGACTTCCTGCTCATGCCCTCGCGCTACGAGCCCTGCGGCCTGAGCCAGATGTACGCCCAGCGTTTCGGCTCGCTGCCGGTGGCACGCAATACCGGCGGCCTGGCGGACACCATCGACGACGGTGTCACCGGCTTTTTGTTCGACGAATCCAGCGTGGCCAGCTACCAGGGCGCCTTGCAGCGGGCCTTCCGGGTCTTCGCCCGGCCCGGGCTGCTGCATGCCATGCGCTGCCGGGCCATGGCCGCGCCCTTCAACTGGTGCCAGGCGGTGGAACCCTACGCCGAGCTCTACGAGCAATTGGTGGCCCAGACCTTGGGGCAGACCGCCAGGTAGAGGAGGCCTGACAAATGTCTACCAGTACGCCACCACCCGTGCGCCATGGCGCGGTGCTGCTCGACGCCGAGCGAACCCGTTTCGCCCTCTGGGCCCCGGATGCGCACCATGTCAGCGTGGAGCTGGGCAGCGGCCAGTCCGTGCCCATGCTTCCCCAGCCCGAAGGCTGGTTCATGATCCAGGCAGCGTGTCCGGCAGGCAGCCGCTACCGGTTCAATATCGACGACCGGCTGCTGGTGCCGGACCCGGCGTCCCGCGCCCAGGACGGCGACGTGCATGGCCCCAGCCTGGTGGTCGATCCCCAGGCCTATGCCTGGCAGCACCCACAGTGGAGCGGCCGGCCCTGGGCCGAAGCGGTGATCTACGAGTTGCACGTGGGCCTGCTGGGCGGCTACCAGGGAGTCCAGCAGGTGCTGCCGGCGCTGGTGGAACTGGGGGTAACGGCCATCGAACTGATGCCCCTGGCGCAGTTCCCCGGCGAGCGCAACTGGGGTTACGACGGCGTCTTGCCCTATGCCCCGCAAGCGTCCTATGGCACGCCGGAGCAACTCAAGGCCCTGGTGGATGCGGCCCACGGCCTGGGCCTTGCAGTGATCCTGGACGTGGTCTACAACCACTTCGGCCCCGACGGCAACTATTTGCAGCGCTACGCCAGCCCATTCTTTCGCGAAGACCGGCAGACCCCCTGGGGGGCCGCCATCGACTTCCGCCGCCGGCCGGTGCGCGACTTCTTCATCGACAACGCCTTGATGTGGCTGCTGGACTACCGCTTCGACGGCCTGCGCCTGGATGCGGTGCATGCCATCGACGATCCGGGCTTCCTGAAGGAGCTGGCCCGGCGCGTGCGCGAAGCTGTTCCCGGCGGCCGTCAGGTGTGGCTCAACCTGGAGAACGAGGCGAACCAGGCCAGCCTGTTGCAGCACGGCTTCGATGCCCAGTGGAACGACGACGGCCATAACGCCCTGCACGTATTGCTGACCGGGGAAACGGAGGCTTACTACGCCGACTTCGCCGAACAGCCGACCCAGCAACTGGCACGCTGCCTGGGCCAGGGATTCGCCTTCCAGGGCCACCTGGACCGCCATGGGCGGCGGCGCGGCGAACCCAGCGCCCACTTGCCGCCCAGTGCTTTCGTGCTGTTCTTGCAGAACCACGACCAGATCGGCAACCGCGCATTCGGCGAACGCCTCAACCAACTGGCCCCACCCCAGGCCTTGCACGCGGCCACGGTGCTGTTGCTGCTGGGACCGATGATCCCGCTGCTGTTCATGGGCGATGAAATGGCGGCGCAGGAACCTTTCCTGTTCTTCACCAGCCACCAGGGCGAGCTGGCCGAAGCCGTGCGCCAGGGCCGGCGCGACGAGTTCGCCGCCTTCAGTGCCTTCGCCGATGCCTCCGAGCGCCAGCGCATCCCCGATCCCAACGCCCTGTCGACCTTCCTGGCCTCGCGTCCAGCCGCTGGTTCCGCACAGGCCGAGGCCACCCGGGCGCTGTACCGCGAACTGCTGCGGATCCGTCACCGCGAGCTGGTACCGCGCCTGCCCGGAACATGCGCCCTGGGCGCCGAGGTACTGGCCGAGGGCGCCCTCACCGCCCGCTGGCGCCTGGGCGATGGCAGCCTGCTGCGCATCGACCTCAACCTCAGCGCGCACCGGGTCGAACTGCAACCGGCGAACGATGCCCAGCCATGGTTCCAGTATCCCCCAGGCACCCTGGAGCATTGGCGCCAGGGCTGGTTGCCAGCCTTCAGCGCGCTGGTGCAACTGCAGCCCGCGACAGCCCCCGATGGAGAGCGTCCATGAGCGATGCGCAACTGGAAATACTCGCCAGCCGCGCCGGCCTGGCGGTGGACTGGATCGATGCCAACGGCCGACCGCAGAAGGTCGAGCCCCGGGTCCTGCGGGCGGTGCTGGCCGGATTGGGTCACCCGGCCGGCAATGCCCGGGAAATCGAATGCAGCCTGCGGCAACTGCAGCACCGGCAGCAGGGCCGGCACCTGCCGCCGCTGCTGACCGCCGATGTCGGCCAGGGCCTGGACCTGGCCCACTATTTCCCGGCGCGGACCGAATGCCGGGTGCAGTTGGAAGACGGCAGTTGCCGGCAATTGCAGCTGGACGACCAGAGCCGGTTGCCCGGTGAACTGCCCGTGGGTTACCACAGCGTGGATATCGAGGATGAACGCTTCATTCTCGCCGTGGCGCCCGAACGTTGCTACAGCGTGGCCGACGCAGTGGCCGACCAGCCGCCGCGGGCCTGGGGCCTGGGGGTGCAGTTGTATGCCCTGCGCCGCAGCGGCGATGGCGGTTTCGGCGATACCCAGGCCCTGGAGGAACTGGCCCACCAGGCTGCCGAACGCGGCGCCGACGCCCTGGCCATCAGCCCGCTGCATGCGATGTTCAGCAGCGACCCCCAGCGCTATAGCCCCTACTCGCCCTCCAGCCGGCTGTTCCTCAACAGCTTGTACGCCGCTCCGGGGGCGATCCTCGGCGAACGGGCCTGGCGTACCGCCATCGAGGCCTGTGGCCTGGGCCCGCAGTTGCAGGCGCTGGAACAACAACCGCTGATCGACTGGCCAACGGCGGCCCGAGCCAAGCAACAGGTGCTGCGCGAGCTGTACCAGGGTTTCCGCCAGGGCGAGCACCCGCTGCACCAGGACTTCGCCAGCTATCGCCAGGCAGCCGGCGAGGCCCTGGAAAACCACTGTCGTTTCGAGGCGATCCAGGCTCTGCGGGTGGCCCGTGGCGAAGACCCGGACTGGCGTCAGTGGCCAGAGTACTGGCGTGACCCCGCCAGCCCGGAACTGGCACGCCTGGCCGAGGAGCACGCCGAGGAAATCGGCTTCCATGCCTTCTGCCAATGGCTGATCGCACGCAACCTGGAACGGGTGCAAAGCGCGGCCCGCAGCAGCGGCATGGGCATCGGCCTGATCGCCGACCTGGCGGTGGGCGCCGACGGTGGCGGCAGCCAGGCCTGGAGTCGCCAGGATCAGTTGCTGGCCGAGCTGACCGTGGGCGCCCCGCCGGACATCCTCAATCGCCAGGGCCAGGCGTGGGGGATCTCGGCCTTCTCTCCCGAAGGCCTGCAACGCCATGGCTTTCGCGCCTTCATCGAAATGCTGCGGGCCAACTTCGCCCATGCCGGTGGCTTGCGCATCGACCATGTGATGGGCTTGCAGCGGCTCTGGGTGATTCCCCGGGGTGCCCCGCCCTGCGACGGGGCGTACCTGTATTACCCGGTGGACGACCTGCTGCGCCTGCTGGCCCTGGAATCCCAGCGCCACCAGGCCATCGTCCTCGGCGAAGACCTGGGCACCGTGCCCGACGGCCTGCGGGAAAAGCTCGCCGCAAGGGCCATGCTCGGCATGCGCGTGCTGCTGTTCGAGCAAGACCATGGCTGCCACTTCAAACCCATCCTGGATTGGCCGGACAACGCCCTGGCCACCACCAGTACCCACGACCTGCCGCCCCTGGCCGGTTGGTGGCACGGCCGCGACATCGAGTGGAACCAGCGCCTGGAGCTGGTGGATGAAGCCGGGGCCAGGCACTGGCGGGAACATCGCCAGCGCGAGCGCGACGGCCTGCGCCAGGCCCTGGCCCGGGACCCACAGAACTTTCGCGAGCCGCTGGATGAAACCGACCAGTTGCTCGACGCCAGCGTGCGCTTCCTTGGCCATACCCGTGCGCCCCTGGTGCTGTTGCCGCTAGAGGATGCGCTGGGCATCGACGAACAGGCCAACCTGCCGGGCACCGTCGAGGGCCATCCCAACTGGTGTCGGCGCCTGGCTGGCAGTGCCCGGCGCTTGCTGGACGACACCGACGCCGCGCGGCGCCTGGAACAACTGGCCCGCGCCCGGCAACAAGCACAGGAGCGCGACCGATGAACCTAGCACCTGCCCCCGAGCTGCGAGCCAGCCTGCGCCTGCAGTTCCACCAGGGCTTCACCCTGGATGACGCCGTGCCCCTGGTGCCCTACTTCGCGCGCCTGGGCATCAGCCATCTTTACGCCTCGCCGTTGCTCTGCGCCCGGGCCGGTTCCATGCATGGCTATGACGTGGTGGACCCGACCCGGATCAACCCTGAACTGGGCGGCGAAGTGGCCCTGGAACGCCTGGTGGCCGTGCTGCGCCAGCACGGCATGGGGCTGATCCTGGACATCGTGTCCAACCACATGGCGGTGGGCGGCGGCGATAACCCCTGGTGGCTCGACCTGCTGCGCTGGGGGCGTCTGAGCCCTTATAGCGAGTTCTTCGATATCCAGTGGCACTCGTCCGATCCACTGATGGCTGGCCAGTTGCTGCTGCCATTCCTGGGCAGCGACTATGGCCAGGCGTTGCAGGAAGGCAGCCTGCAATTGCATCTGGACGATGACTTGCGGGGGTTCCATGTCCGCCACCACGAGCATCGCTTTCCCATCTGTCCCGGCGACTATGCAGAGTTGCTGCACCCTGACGGCGCAGCAACCGAAACCTTGAAGCCCTTGGCCGACGCCTTCGCCGCCCTGCGCTTCAACAGCGATGCCCACGCTCAAGCGCAGCCCCTGCAGCAAGCCCTGGGCGAGGCGCTGCAACAACCCGAGGTACGCCAGGCCGTGGCCCACAAGCTTGTCGACTATGACTCACGGCAGGCTCCCGGCTTCGAACGCCTGCACCAATTGCTGGAGCGCCAGAGCTATCGCCTGGCCAGTTGGCGCACGGCCGCCGACGACATCAACTGGCGCAGGTTCTTCGACATCAACGAGCTGGGCGGCCTGCGGGTGGAGCGGCCGGCGGTATTCGAAGCCACCCACGGCAAGATCTTCGAACTGATCCAGCGCCGGCTGGTGGATGGCCTGCGCATCGACCATGTCGACGGCCTGGCCGATCCCCGGGGCTACTGCCGCAAGCTGCGGCGCCGGGTCGATCGCCTGCGCCCCGGTGAACACTTGCCGATCTATGTCGAGAAGATCCTCGGCGCCGGGGAAACCCTGCCTCGCCACTGGGGCGTCGACGGCAGCACCGGCTACGAATTCATGAACCAGCTGTCGCTGTTGCAGCACGATCCCGCCGGCCAGGCGCCCCTGGCCGAACTCTGGAACCAGCACAGCCAGCGCACGCCAGACTTTCTTGCGGAGGCGCGGCTGGCCCGCCAGCAGATCCTCAATGGCTCCCTGGCGGGAGATTTCGAAAGCGTGGCCCAGGCCCTGCTGCGGGTGGCTCGGCTTGACCTGATGAGTCGCGACCTGACCCTGGGTGCCATTCGCCGGGCCTTGCAGGAACTGATCGTGCACTTCCCGGTGTACCGCACCTATATCGGGGGGTGCGGTCGTGGGCCCCAGGACCAGCGCTTTTTCCAGCAAGCCCTGGAAGGCGCCCGGGCCAGCCTCAGCGAAGCCGACTGGCCGGTGCTGGACTACCTGGATCGCTGGCTTGGCGGCCAGGGCTGGCGCCAAGTGCCAGCGGGCCCGGCCCGCAGGCTGCTGCGCCATGCCGGGGTGCGCTTCCAGCAGCTGACTTCGCCGGCGGCGGCCAAGGCCGTGGAAGACACAGCCTTCTATCGCTCGGCGGTGCTGCTGGCACGCAACGACGTAGGCTTCGATACCCAGACCTTCAGCGCGCCCCTGGCGGCATTCCACCAGGCTTGCATCGAACGCCTGGAGAGCTTTCCCGACAACCTGCTGGCCACCGCCACCCATGACCACAAGCGCGGCGAGGACAGCCGGGCGCGGTTGGCGGTGCTCAGCGAGCGGGCCACCTGGTACGCCGGGCAGGTGGAGCACTGGCGCAGGCTGGCCGAGCCCCTGCGTGCCGCCGTCGACGCGCCCTCGGCGGCGGACGAGCTGATTCTCTACCAGAGCCTGCTGGGCAGCTGGCCCCTGGACCTGCAAGCCGGCGATGCTCCAGCGCTGGAGCAATACACCCAGCGCATCTGGCAATGGCAGCTCAAGGCCCTGCGCGAGGCCAAACTGCACAGCGGCTGGTCCGCGCCCAACCTGCAATACGAAGAGGCCGTGCAGGCCTTCATCGAGAACCTGTTGCTCACCCCACGCGGCTTGGAACTACGCCGCTCGATCGCCGCCGCGGTCCAGTCCATCGCCCCCGCGGGCGCCCTCAACAGCCTGGCGCAGGCCCTGCTGCGCCTGACCGTACCCGGGGTCCCCGACCTGTACCAGGGCAATGAGCTCTGGGACTTCAGCCTGGTGGACCCGGACAACCGCCGCCCGGTGGACTACCAGGCCCGGCGCCAGGCCCTGGAACAGCCGGCCACGGCGGCCCAGTGGCTGTCCCAATGGCACACCGGCCAGATCAAGCAAGGCCTGATCGCCCGCGCCCTGGAACTGCGCCGCCGATATCCGCAGCTGTTCCGGCATGGCAGCTACCAGCCCTTGCAGGTCCTCGGGCAACGGGCCGGCCACGTACTGGCCTTCCTGCGCGAGTACCACCAGCAGCGAGCGCTGGTGATAGTCCCGGTACGGGTGGCCGGTCTGCTCGGGGACAGCCCGGCTCCACACCTGGATGCCGGACTTTGGGGCGACACCCGGGTGCAACTGCCGTTCGCCACCCCGGGGCGCAATCTGAATGGACTTTTTGCCAACGCGACAGTCACAGCCCACAGGGAGCTGATGCTCGCCGAAGTCCTGCGGGACTTCGCGTTGAACCTCTTGATCGACCATTGAATCCAGCGCGGGAGCATTGCGATGAGTACTGACGATAAACGCATACGTGAGTTCGCCTATCAGATCTGGGAGTCGGAAGGAAAACCCCAGGGCCAGGAACAACGCCATTGGGAAATGGCCTGCAAGCTCGCCGAGGCCGAAGCCCTGGCCCCGGCCAAGCCGCCCAAGGCCGTGCAGGCCAAACCGGCGGCCGCCAAACCTGGCAGCAGAGCGACGGCCAAGCCCAAGGCCAAGCCGGCCACGACGCAGGTGCCAGCGGGAGAGAAACCGGCGGTGCTCAAAAAGCCCCGGGCACCCCGCAAGCCGCCAGCCAGCTGATATCCATCCGGCCCGGGCAACCTTCTTTCGTTGCGACCCGCCCGGTGCCGCAAGGGCCGCGTTCGGCCTGTCCCGCCATTCTCATTGCAGGAGCAACCATGAGTACACCCAAGCACAGCCCGACGTCCGCCTCCCACCACGAACCTTCACGCATCCGCGAGGGCCTGCCCTTCCCGCTCGGCGCCACCTGGGACGGCCTGGGCGTCAACTTCGCCCTGTTCTCGGCCAATGCCACCAAGGTCGAGCTGTGCATCTTCGACGCTGCCGGCGAGGTGGAGCTGGAGCGCATCGAACTGCCGGAATACACCGACGAGATCTTCCACGGCTACCTGCCCGACGCCCATCCCGGGCTGGTCTATGGCTACCGCGTGCACGGCCCCTACGACCCGGTCAACGGCCATCGCTTCAACCCCAACAAGCTGTTGATCGACCCCTATGCCAAACAACTGGTGGGCGAGCTCAAGTGGTCCGAGGCGCTGTTCGGCTACACCATCGGCCACCCCGATGCCGACCTGAGCTTCGATGAGCGCGACAGCGCGCCCTTCGTGCCCAAGTGCAAGGTCATCGATCCGGCCCACACGTGGGGCAACGACCAGCGCGTCAGCGTGCCCTGGGACAAGACCATCATCTACGAGACCCACGTGCGCGGCTTCACCATGCGCCACCCGGCGGTTCCCGAGCAGCTGCGCGGCAGCTTCGCCGGGTTGATGGTCGAGGACGTGCTCAAGCACATCCGCAGCCTGGGGGTATCGTCGGTGGAGTTGCTGCCGATCCATGCCTTCGTCAACGACCAGCACCTGCTGCAAAAAGGCATGACCAACTACTGGGGCTACAACAGCATCGCCTTCTTCGCCCCGGACCCGCGCTACCTGGCCAGCGGCAAGATCGCCGAGTTCAAGGAAATGGTCGCGCACCTGCACGAGGCCGGCCTGGAGGTGCTGCTGGACGTGGTCTACAACCACACCGCCGAGGGCAACGAACAGGGACCGACCCTGTCCATGCGTGGTATCGACAACGCCTCGTACTACCGCCTGATGCCCGACGACAAACGCTTCTATATCAATGATTCCGGGACGGGCAACACCCTGGACCTGAGCCATCCCTGCGTCTTGCAGATGGTCACCGACTCACTGCGCTACTGGGCTGGCGAGATGCACGTCGACGGCTTCCGCTTCGACCTGGCGACCATTCTCGGGCGCTATCACGATGGCTTCGACGAGCGCCACAGCTTCCTCGTGGCCTGCCGCCAGGACCCGCTGCTGCGCCAGGTGAAGATGATCGCCGAGCCCTGGGATTGCGGCCCGGGTGGTTATCAGGTGGGGCGCTTCCCGCCGGGCTGGATGGAATGGAACGATCGCTTTCGCGACACCGTGCGCGCCTTCTGGAAAGGCGATGACGGCCAGTTGGCGGATTTCGCCGGGCGCATGACCGCCTCCGGGGAAATGTTCAATCAGCGAGGTCGTCGCCCTTATGCCTCGGTCAATTTCATCACCGCCCACGACGGCTTCACCCTGCACGACCTGGTGTCCTACAACGACAAGCACAACGAGGCCAACGACGAGAACAACCAGGACGGCAGCAACAACAACCTGTCCTGGAATCACGGGACAGAAGGCCCCACCGACGATCCGGCGATCAATGCCCTGCGCCTGCGCCAGATGCGCAACTTCTTCGCCACCCTGCTGCTGGCCCAGGGCACGCCGATGATGGTGGCTGGCGACGAGTTCGCCCGCACCCAGCACGGCAACAACAACGCCTATTGCCAGGACAGCGAGATCGGCTGGGTCAACTGGGACCTGGACGAAGATGGCAAGTCGCTGCTCAAGTTCGTCAAGCGCCTGGTCAAGCTGCGCCTGAGCTATCCGATCCTGCGGCGCGGGCGCTTCCTGGTGGGCAACTACAACGAGGACATCGGGGTCAAGGACGTCACCTGGCTAGCCCCTGACGGCAGCGAGATGACCACCGAGCATTGGCAAGATCCCCATGGCCGGTGCCTGGGCATGCTGCTCGATGGCCGCGCCCAGGAAACCGGCATCCGCCGCCAGGGTGCCGACGCCACGGTGCTGCTGGTGGTCAACGCGCACCACGACATCGTCAATTTCCGCCTGCCGCAAGTGCCGGCCGGGGAATTCTGGACATGCATGCTCGACACCAACCAGCCGGCGGTGCGCGGCCAGGAACGCCTGGACTTCGACCATGAATACTCGGTGACCGGACGTTCGTTGCTGTTCTTCGAACTCAAGCGCGAGGAGCAGGAATAGTCGCCATCCAGGCGGACGGGGCTTGCCAGGGGCCTGGGGCAGCCTTGGGACCGAGTCTTGGGGGACGCCTGGCGCTTTTCGGGGACGATATTCGTCAGGACGACATACCCGGTAACGAAATACGTCTACCCTATCAACCGGACCGCAATCGACAAATTATCCTGGCGCCCCCTGTGTGGGCGGCGCCGGGCTGAGTATGATTGCGCAGCTATCACGGCGTTCCAAAGGGATGGGACACCGGTACTTCACGCTGAGGCAGGTGCCATGGAATCAGCGTGCGTGCAAACCCAGGGCCGATGCTGAACGCTCGTTCAGTTTTTGCATACGGCCCGGAAACAGGGATGTATCACGTTATGAAAGCCATATCCGCAATAGATAACAGCTGGCCCAGCCAGATCTGGAACAGCGCCCATAGCCTGGCCGAGGTCCCGGCCATCAATCTTGCCAACCTGGTGCCGGCCGGTTCCCGGGCGGTGATGGTGGCTCCGCATCCCGGTGACGAAGTGATCGCCAGCGGCGGCCTGCTGCAGGTACTGGCCCACCACGGCCACCCCCTGGAACTGATCTCGGTCAGCGACGGCAGCGCCAGCCACCCCGGGTCCGAGGTCTGGCCGGAACGCCGCCTGAGTGTGTTCCGCCCCCAGGAAAGCGCCGAAGCCTTGCGCCGCCTGGGCTTGCCTTTGCATAGCCTGAAATGGATCCGCGGCGGGTTCGCCGACAGTGCCTTGAGCGAGCGCGAGCAGCAGCTGGTGCCGTTCATCAGCCGCTACCTGCGCCCCGGGGACGTGGTCTTCAGCACCTGGCGCGAAGACGGCAACCTCGATCACGAGGCCGTGGGCCGGGCTGCCGCCAAGGCCGCGGCGCAAGTGGGTGCAAGGTTCTGCGAGATCCCCGTGTGGGCCTGGCACAGCTCGGTCCGCGAGGAGCACCAGATTCCCTGGCAACGGGCGCGCAAGCTGCGCCTGGACACCTGGACCGTGGCCCGCAAGCGCCACGCCGCCCATGCCTACGCCAGCCAACTGCAGGGCGAACCGGAGATCGGCTTGCAGCCGTCGCTGTCGCCCATCGTGCTCGAACGCATGCGCCTGCCCTACGAGATCATCCTCATGTAGCCTGGGCAAGCACCGGCGACGTCAACGACTGGCCGTTGCGCGGCAACCTCACCCTGGGCCTGCGCGGCGACCACCTGTCGGAACCTGCCGTACATCCGGATTGCTGAACCGGCACTGGCGCCGCAATGAGCCTGATGCATGCTCTGTAACGGACAGGGACCCCGGGTATCCGCCCGGGGCCGCCCCTGCCGTGAAAAGGAGCGATGCCATGAGCGATACACCCACGATCGTCCTGGTCCACGGGTTCTGGGGCGGCGCCGCCCACTGGAACCGGGTCATCGACGAATTGCTGGAACGCGGCCACCGGAAGATCCGCGCGGTAGAGTTGCCCCTGACGTCCCTGGCCGATGACGTCGAGCGCACCCGCAAGCTGCTGGCCCAGCAAGCCGGGCCGGTGCTGCTGGTGGGGCATTCCTACGGCGGCGCGGTGATCACCCAGGCCGGCCACGAGGCCAACGTCGCCGGCCTGGTGTACATCGCCGCCTTCGCTCCCGACAGCGGCGAGAGCCCCGGCAGCCTGACCCAGGAGTTTGCTCCCGCGGCTGCGGCCAACCTGGAGCCGGACAGCGATGGCTACCTGTGGGTTCGTCCGGAACGCTTCCACGAGAGTTTTTGCCAGGACTTGCCGGCCCGCGAGGGACTGATCATGGGCCTGACCCAGAAAGCCCCGCTGGCCAATACCTTCGGCGACACCCTGGGCGCCCCGGCCTGGCGCGACAAACCCTCGTGGTACCAGATCTCCAGCGCCGACCGCATGATCGCCCCGCCCAACCAGGAACGCATGGCCGCACGCCTGAACGCACGCAAGGTGATCCACCTGGACGCCAGCCATGCCTCCCTGGCCTCGCAACCGCACGCCGTGGCCGGGTTGATCGCCGAAGCCGCCGCCAGCCTCTGATCGGCCAAGGCTCGCAGGGCTTCAGGAGTCCTCCGGGGCCTGCGATTGCCGCCGCTGCGCAGCCTGCGGCAGCGGCTAAACGAAGCGCGCCCTGTGGCCGTGTCAGTGGCCGGGGCGCAGGATCAGCACCGCCAGGGGCGGCAAGTTGAGCACCAGGGACAGGGCCTGGCCGTGGCTTTCCTGCTCTTCGCTGAAGGCTTCGCCGGCGTTGCCGTAGTTGGACCCGGCATACAGCTGCGAATCGCTGTTGAACACTTCGCTCCAGCGTCCGGCCAGGGGTACGCCCACGCGATACCCCTCGCGCGGCACTGGGGTGAAGTTGGCCACCACCAGCAACGGCTCGCCATTGCGGCTCCAGCGCAGCCAGGCATACACACTGTTGAGCGCATCGTCACCAATCAGCCACTGGAAGCCCTGGGGCACGTGGTCCTGCTCGTGCAGCGCCGGATATTCGCGGTACAGGCGGTTGAGGTCGCCCACCAGCCGTTGCACGCCACGGTGTTCGGGATATTGCAGCAAGTACCAGTCCAGTTGCCGGTCGTGGTTCCACTCGCGCCACTGGCCGAACTCGCAGCCCATGAACAACAGCTTCTTGCCCGGATGGGTCCACATGAAGCTCAGGTAAGCCCGCAGGTTAGCGAATTTCTGCCAGCGATCGCCGGGCATCTTGTCGATCAGCGAATGCTTGCCGTGCACCACCTCGTCATGGGAGATCGGCAGGATGAAGCGCTCGGACCAGGCATACACCAGGCCGAAGCTCAGCTCGTTGTGGTGGTGGGATCGATAGACCGGGTCTTGCTGGATGTAATGCAGGGAGTCATGCATCCAGCCCATGTTCCACTTGTAGGCGAACCCCAGCCCGCCATGCTCGGTACTCTGGCTGACCCCGGGCCAGGCGGTGGATTCCTCGGCGATCACCAGGGCGCCCGGCGCTTCAAGGTCCACCACGTCGTTGAGATGGCGCAGGAACTCGATGGCCTCGAGGTTTTCCCGGCCGCCGTGGCGGTTGGGCACCCATTCCCCGGCCTTGCGCGAGTAGTCGCGGTAGAGCATCGAGGCCACCGCATCGACCCGCAGCCCATCGACATGGAAATGCTTGAGCCAATGCAGGGCCGAGGCCAGCATGAAGCCATGGACCTCGGTACGCCCGAGGTTGTAGATCAGCGTGTCCCAGTCCTGGTGGAAGCCTTCCAGAGGGTTGCCGTACTCATACAGCGCCGTGCCGTCGAACTGTGCCAGTCCGTGGGCATCGGTGGGGAAATGCGCCGGCACCCAGTCCAGGATCACCCCGATCTGCGCCAGGTGGCAGGCATTGACGAAGGCCGCGAACTCCTCGGCGGAGCCGTAGCGGGCACTGGGCGCGAACTGCGCCAGGGGCTGGTAGCCCCAGGAGCCGCCGAAGGGATGTTCCATGATCGGCATCAGTTCGATGTGGGTGAAGCCCAGATCCTTGACGTAGGGAATCAACCGCTCGGCCAGCTCCGCCCAGCTGTAGTGGCGGGCCACCTCGCCCACGTCGTCGACCTCGCATTGCCAGGAGCCGGCGTGCAGCTCGTAGATCGCCAGCGGCGCATCGACCCGCTGGCGTTCACCCCGGGCCAGCATCCACTCCTGGTCCTGCCAGTCGATGGCCAGCGGCGCCGCGACCTTCGACGCGGTATCGGGCGGCAATTGGGTCGCCAGGGCCACCGGGTCGGCCTTGAGCGGCAGGATGCCCTGAGGGCCGAGGATCTCGTACTTGTACGACTCGCCAGCGCGCAGGCGCGGGATGAACAGCTCCCAGACCCCCGAAGGATGACGCAGGCGCATGGGATGCCGGCGGCCGTCCCAGACATTGAAGTCACCCACCACCGAGACGCGCCGGGCATTGGGCGCCCACACCGCGAAGCGCACGCCGGCGATGCCGTCCACCGTGGTCAACTGGGCTCCCAGGCAACTGCCGAGGTCGCGGTGATTGCCTTCGGCGAACAGGTACAGGTCCATTTCGCCAAGCAACGGCCCGAAGCTGTAGGGGTCTTCACTGACCTGTTCGCCACCGGCCCACTGCACACGCAGCAGGTAGGGCCGGGCCTCGGGGAAATGCCCGACGAACAACCCCGGCACCTCGTCGGCTTCCAGGTTGCCGAGCAATTGCTGCTGCTCGCGGTCCAGCACCTGGACACTCAGCGCCCCGGGCAGGAAAGCCCGGATGACCTGCCCGCCGGCACCATCGCCATGGGGCCCGAGGATGGCGAACGGGTCGTTGTTCTCGGCCCGCACCAGGGCCTCGATGGCCCTGGCCGACGGTAGCAACCGTTCCTGGCGCCGCTCCTGCTCCCTGTTCGAGAAATTCATGACTGCTCTCCATCGATGTCGGAAAAGTCCGGTAGTTCACGCAACAACCCGGCCAGGCCGCGCAGCGGCACGTGCAACCAGGCGGGTCGGTTCTGCGCCTCATAGGCCAGTTCATAGGCGGCCTTCTCCAGGCTGAACAACACCAGGGCGGCGTCGGCCGCCGAGGCCTGCCAGCCATGGGCAAGATTAGCCGTCGCCTGCCGGTACGCCGTGACGAAAGCCTGCCGGGAGCGCTCCAGATAACGCCCGACCAGGGCTTGCCGGACCGCCTGGGCATCCGGCGCGCCATCCACCGCCGGCGCTTCCAGGGCCAGGGCCGCGGCATAGTCGAACGAACGCAGCACGCCGCTGACATCCTTGTAGGGGCTGTGCTTGGCCCGGCGCTCCGCCAGGGGCCGCGCCGGCTCGCCTTCGAAGTCGATCAGGTAGGCATCGCCCTTGATCACCAGCACCTGCCCCAGGTGCAGGTCGCCATGGACCCGGATGCGCAAGCCGCCCAGCAATTGCCCGGCCAGTTGCTCGACTTCGGCGAGGATGCGCCCCTTGTGCCGCAACAGGCGCCGGCACAGGCCACGGTCGGTCTCGGCCAGGCTGTCCTGGTGTTCTTCGAGCAATTGCAAACTGTGTTCCAGTTGCCCGGCGACCTGGCACTGGCAAGCCTGGAGATCTTCCTGGGTATAGGCCTGGGGCGCGAAATCCGCAGTACTGCCGGGAGCGGCGAGCAGCATGTGCATTTCCCCCAGGCGCTGGCCCAGGAGGCCGGCGAAGTCCTGGAGTTCGGCCAGGGCGTTGTAATGCTGCTCCTGCTCGGAGACGGCGCTGGCCAGTTCGTCGCGGATCGCCCGCTCCAGGTTGCTCTGGGTCCATTCCCAAGCGTCGCCCTGGTTGCTCAGGTAGCCCTGGGCGATCATCAGCAGGTGGTCCTGGCCCTGCGCATCACGGCGCACCACCGAACCCAGCAATGGCGAAATATGGGCAAAACCGGCCTGGGTGAGAAAAGCGCCCATTTCCAGTTCCGGATGGATGCCGCCGGCCACCTTGCGCACCAGCTTGAGCACCAGGCTTTCGCCCACCACCACCGAGCTGTTGGACTGCTCGGCCGACAGGTAGCGCACATCGACCTCGGCCTCCAGGCCCAGGCGCTGCAGCTGCGGGCTGCCCTCGAAACGGATCTGCCCGGCGTCGCTGTCCAACCGGGCCTGGGCCTGGAGCGCCTGGAGCACGCTGCGCACGAAGCTGTCGAGGGCGAAGGCATCGGTGATCAAGCCCACCTGGCGCCCGCGTCGGACCCGGGACATGGCCAGTTGCTGGGGCAAGGCGCTGCTGATCTGGTCCTCGGCCAACAGGCCGAATGGCA
Source organism: Pseudomonas sp. KCJK8993 (assembly GCF_046230915.1). Taxonomy (NCBI): domain Bacteria; kingdom Pseudomonadati; phylum Pseudomonadota; class Gammaproteobacteria; order Pseudomonadales; family Pseudomonadaceae; genus Pseudomonas; species Pseudomonas sp. KCJK8993. The sequence goes on along the minus strand of NZ_JBJJLO010000098.1, from coordinate 4,601 downwards.
CCTGGTAGCGCTGGCTGCGGCCCTGGCTGGTGACCTCGATCTCGGCCAGCAGCACCGGATGCTGCGGATCGCCGAAGCGCACGCCATACACCAGTTGCACTTGGCCCACGGTGCTGTCCTTGTCGGCGAACCAGCGGCGCTTGGGCAGCCAGCTGGGCAGGATTTCCTGCTCCAGGGTGGTGCGCGACGGCGCCTCCAGCAACTCCTCGAGGCGTTTCTTCAGCACCAGGGTGGTGAACTCCGGCAGGCTCTGGGCCGGCTCGACATGCCAGCTGGGCATCTGCTGCTCGCTGGCCAGGACGAACCAGTAGAAGCCATAGGGCGCCAGCGTCAGCAGGAAATTCAATTGGCCGATGGGCGGGAAGGCGCTGCCGCCGAGCATCTCCACCGGCACCATGCCGGCGAAGCTCGACAGGTCCAGCTCCGCCGCCTGGGCGCTGCGCGAGACGTTGGCCACGCAGAGGATGATCTCCTGCTTGCCATCGGGCCCGGTGTATTCCCGGGTATAGGCCAGGATCCGGCGATTGCTCGGCGAGAGCATCTTCAACGTGCCCCGGCCAAAGGCCTTGGACTGCTTGCGCACCGCCAGCAGGCGCCGGGTCCAGTTGAGTAATGAATGAGGGTCTCCGGACTGGGTCTCGACGTTCACCGACTGGTAGCCGTAGAGCGGGTCCATGATCGGCGGCAGCACCAGGCGCGCCGGATCGGCCCGGGAAAAGCCACCGTTACGGTCGATGGACCACTGCATCGGCGTGCGCACGCCATCGCGGTCGCCCAGGTAGATGTTGTCGCCCATGCCGATCTCGTCGCCGTAGTAGAGGGTCGGGGTGCCGGGCATCGACAGCAGCAGGCTGTTGAGCAGCTCGATGCGCCGGCGATCGCGCTCCATCAGCGGTGCCAGGCGTCGGCGGATACCCAGGTTGATCCGCGCCCGGCGGTCGGCGGCGTAGTAGTTCCACAGGTAGTCGCGCTCCTTGTCGGTGACCATTTCCAGGGTCAGTTCATCGTGGTTGCGCAGGAAGATCGCCCACTGGCAATTGGCTGGGATTTCCGGGGTCTGGCGCAGGATGTCGGTGATCGGGAAGCGATCTTCCTGGGCCAGGGCCATGTACATGCGTGGCATCAGCGGAAAGTGGAAAGCCATGTGGCATTCGTCGCCATCGGCACCATTGCCGCTGGCCTGGCCGAAGTACAGCTGGGTGTCCTCGGGCCACTGGTTGGCCTCGGCCAGGAGCATGCGGTCCGGATAATGGGCATCGATCTCGGCGCGGATGCGCTTGAGCACATCGTGGGTCTCGGCCAGGTTCTCGTTGTTGGTGCCATCGCGCTCGATCAGGTAGGGAATGGCGTCCAGGCGCAGGCCGTCGATACCCATGTCCAGCCAGTGGCGCATGACCGAGAGCACGGCCTTCAGCACCTGCGGGTTGTCGAAGTTCAGGTCCGGCTGGTGGGAATAGAAACGGTGCCAGAAGTACTGGCCGGCCACCGGGTCCCAGGTCCAGTTGGATTTCTCGGTGTCGAGGAAGATGATCCGCGTGCCGGCGTACTTCTGGTCGTCGTCGGACCACACATAGAAGTTGCGCGCCGCCGAACCGGGCTTGGCCTTGCGGGCGCGCTGGAACCAGGGATGCTGGTCGGAGGTGTGGTTGATCACCAGCTCGGCGATCACCCGCAGTTCGCGCTTGTGGGCCTCGGCGATGAACCGCCGGACGTCCGCCAGGGTGCCGTAGTCGGGGCTGACCCCACGGTACTCGGCGATATCGTAGCCGTCGTCGCGCCGTGGCGAGGGATAGAACGGCAGTAGCCAGATGGTGTTGACCCCCAGTTCCTTGATGTAGTCCAGCTTGGCGATCAACCCGGGAAAGTCGCCGACGCCATCGTCGTTGGAATCGAAATAGGACTTCACATGCACTTGGTAGATCACCGCGTCCTTGTACCAGAGCGGGTCCTTGATGAAGGTCGCGGGTCGGGTTTTCTTCGCCATTGCTCACTCCTGAATCTGTACAGAGGTCCGTGCGCGGGCACTGCCGCCTGGCCCTAGGGCCGGCGGCGCGGCCAGGTCAGTCGGCGCTGATGCGCCAGATGCCGAATGGCTGGGCCGGTTCAAGGCGCATGAACTGGACCTTGCCGTACCAGGTCCAGCGATGGCCGTTCATCAAGTCCTCGCCCTGGGTCGCGGCCTCATCGGGCAGGCCCATTTCCCAGAGCGGTAGCTCGAAATGCGCCTCCTGGGGGTTGAAGGGGTCGAGGCTGATCGCCACCAGCACGAAGTTGCCGCCGTCGGCGCTGCGTTTGCCGAAGTACAGGATCCGGTCGTTCCAGGCGTTGTACAGCTTGAGCCCCAGGTGCGATTGCAGCGCCGGGTTCTGCCGGCGGATACGGTTGAGCTGGGCGATCTCGGCGATGATGTTGCCCGGGGCATTGAAGTCTCGCGGGCGGATCTCGTACTTCTCCGAGTCCAGGTATTCCTCCTTGCCCGGCAACGGCGCCGACTCGCACAGCTCGAACCCCGAATACATGCCCCACAGGCCCGAGCCCATGGTGGCCAGCGCCGCGCGGATGAGAAAGCCGGGGCGGCCCGAGTCATGCAGGAAGCCGGGGTTGATATCCGGGGTGTTGACGAAGAAGTTCGGCCGGAAGCATTCGCGCCACGGCGACTGGTTCAGCTCGCTGAAATAACTGGCCAGTTCGCTCTTGGTGTTGCGCCAGGTGAAGTAGGTGTAGCTCTGGGAGTAACCGATCTTGCCCAGGCGCGCCATCATTGCCGGGGTGGTGAAGGCCTCGGCCAGGAAGATCACCTGCGGGTGCCGGCTGCGCACATCGCCGATCAACCACTGCCAGAACGGCAACGGCTTGGTATGCGGGTTGTCGACCCGGAAGATGTTGACACCCTCCGCGACCCAGCCGAGCACGATGTCCCGCAGCTCCAGCCACAGGCTGGGAATGGCATCGGCGGCATAGAAGTCGACGTTGACGATGTCCTGGTACTTCTTGGGTGGGTTCTCGGCGTATTTGATCGTGCCGTCCGGGCGCCAGTTGAACCAGCCCGGGTGCTGGGTCAGCCAGGGATGGTCCTGGGAACACTGGATGGCGAAGTCCAGGGCGATTTCCAGGCCATGGTCGGCGGCTGCCGCCACCAGCCGGCGAAAGTCCTCGCGGCTGCCCAGTTGCGGATGGATCGCCTCGTGGCCGCCCTCCTCGCTGCCGATGGCATAGGGGCTGCCAGGATCGTCCGGGGCTGCGACCAGGGAATTGTTGCGGCCCTTGCGGTGGCGCCGGCCAATGGGGTGGATCGGCGGAAAATACAACACGTCGAAGCCCATGTCATGGATCATCGCCAAGCGCGAATGCACATCGTCGAAGGTGCCGTGGCGCGCCGGATCGTCGGTGATGGAACGGGGAAACAGCTCGTACCAGCTGGCGAACTGCGCGCGCTCGCGCTCCACATCCAATGGGTATTCGGGACTCAGGCTGAGGTAGGGACGCAGGTCGGCCTCGGCCATCAACCGGGCGCTGTCGGCACTCAAGAACAGCGCCACCTGCTCGGCCGCGAGCAAGCCGCCCAGTTGCTGGTGCAGTACCAGCAATTGTTCGCGCAGCGCGCCTTCGCTGCGCTCGCCAGCCTGCTGCACCAGGGTCCGGCCTTCTTGCAGTTCCAGGCTGATCGGCTGGGCGGCCAGGTATTTCTTTTCCAGTTCGTAGCAGAAGCTGGCGAACTGATCGATCCAGGCCTCGATGCAGAAGCGGTAGCGGCCCGCCTCCGGCACCGGGAAATGCCCCAGCCAACCGTCATTGCCCTGGTCTTCCAGGACCTGGCTGTGCCAAGCGTCCTGGCGTTCGTTACGCCAGCGCACCCGCACCGCCAGCTTGTCATGGCCATCGGTGAAGACCTTGCACGCGACCTCCACCTGCTGGCCAGCGGTGGCCTTGGCCGCGAACTGGCCGCCATCGAGCACCGGGCGGGTGCCTTCGATGGCGATGCGTGGCAGCAGCAAGGCCTGGGACAACGGCAGGTGCGCCTGGTAGTCCTGTTCGGTCGGTTGTTCTGCGGTCATCGAGCATCACCCCTCTACACTGGTTCTCGACGTTTGGCTGACCGGGCCGACGATGCCCCGGTACAGCGCTGGATCGACATACTTAGGTTCCGAGCCACGCGCCTCGCGGAAAGTTCAGCGCAAGTGACCATCCAGGCGGCGGGAATCAAATGCGCCCTTGCGCGGTCCACCGAACGAACCGGTGCAACCGCAAGCACCCAGGAGGCCAGCAATGAATATCCCGATCCCGGCGGATCCCCCTGATCCGAACATCGACCAGCCCCCCCTGCCGCCCAGCGAACCACCGGCGGTTCCCGAACAGGAGCCACCGGACAGCACCCCGCCGCCCAAGGGCGACCCGCCCATGCCCAGGCCGCCGGTACTGGCCAAGGAGCGGGCATGATTCCGGCGGTTCGCCGGCAAGCATAGATAGGCAGGCGGTATTCAGCGCTTTTCCAGGCGCCGCACGATCAACGGCATCAGGCTGAAGACCATCAGGGCCAGCAAAGTGCTCAATAGCGCCGTGGCCTCGCGGCCCATGCCGGTCGCGACGCCGATGGCGGCGGT
>NZ_JBJJLO010000097.1:0-26764 GCF_046230915.1 Pseudomonas sp. KCJK8993 | reverse complement strand
AAGAGCGTTTTTACGCGGATATCAGTATGGCGTTAATGGCAAGTCCCGTGAGCTTTGCCCATTTACTCTACCGTCAGTACGCCAAGCCTGGATCAACGGCTGGCGCGAAGGACGCGGCGACAACTGGGACGGTATGACAGGCACTGCGGGTATACACAGACTCAACGAACTTCGCGCTGTCGGCTGATCAGGGCACATTCCGACACCTAAAACTTGAATAGATGACGATTTAACCACGCGCGCCCCATCCGGGCGGCGGGCTTCGGCCCAGGGGCTCCTTCGAGGAGCCCTTTTTATTGCCGCCGCACTAGTCCGCCGATGCCTCAGCCCATGGCCGCGATGGCATCCACCGATTCGCGAATCAGCGCCGGCCCCCTGTAGATGAACCCCGAATACAACTGCACCAGGCTCGCGCCGGCGGCGATCTTCTCGGCCGCATGCTTGCCTTCGGTGATACCGCCCACCGCGATGATGGGCAGGCGACCGGCCAGCTCGGAAGCCAAGACCTTGACCGTATGGGTGCTCTTCTCCCGCACCGGCGCACCGGACAGGCCACCGGCCTCGTCGCCATGCTCCAGGCCTTCGACGCCTTCCCGGCTGAGGGTGGTGTTGGTGGCGATCACCGCATCCATGCCCGCCTCCAGCAGGGCTCGGGCCACTTCCACGGTTTCTTCATCGCTCATGTCCGGAGCGACCTTGATCGCCAGCGGCACGCGCTTGCCATGGATCGCGGTCAATTCCTCCTGGCGCCGGCCCAGGGCGGCCAGCAACTGCTTGAGGGACTCGCCGAACTGCAGGCTGCGCAGGCCCGGGGTATTGGGCGAACTGACGTTGACCGTGATGTAGCTGGCCCGAGAATAGACCTTGTCCAGGCAGATCAGGTAGTCGTCCACCGCCCGCTCCACCGGGGTATCGAAGTTCTTGCCGATATTGATCCCCAATACGCCCCGGTACTTGGCGGCGGCGACCCGCGCCAGCAGGTTATCGACCCCCAGGTTGTTGAAACCCATGCGGTTGATGATGCCCTCGGCCTCCGGCAGGCGGAAGATCCGTGGCTTGGGGTTGCCTGGCTGCGGACGTGGGGTGACGGTGCCGATCTCGACGAAACCGAAACCCAGCTGGGAGAAGCCATCGATGGCCGCGCCGTTCTTGTCCAGGCCGGCGGCCAGCCCCACCGGGTTGGCGAACTCCAGGCCCATGACCGTCACCGGCTTTGATGCCGGGGCCTTGCACAGCAAGCCGTTGAGACCCAGACGCCCGCCCGCGCCGATCAGGTCCAGAGACAGATCGTGGGAGGTTTCCGGAGAGAGTTTGAACAGCAGCTGGCGGGCCAGGGTATACATGGGCGCGATGGACTCGGTGGACAGCGAAATGGGGCGGCGATTATAGCCGGGCCCGGGGCCCGCAGGCGAGGCGCATCGGCAAATCCGACAGCGCTGGCATATGCCTTGCGCCTGCTGCTTCGCCATCCTCCCGGGCCAAGGCCAGGTCCTTCACGCAAGGTAGCCCCATGACTGAATACCTCCGCCCAGCGCTGGCCTGGGTCAACATTAGCGATGCTCCGGAGAAGCCCACGAAAAACTCAAGCTGGTGATGATCGACAATGGCATGGCCGAGGCCCGCTCTCTGGAGGAACTGCTCAAGCGCAGCGAGAAGCTCGACATCATCGCCTTCGATGCCGACTACAACCGTATCTCGCGGTCGCTGGTGCTGACCGGCGAACAGCAGTTCGAGGACATCACTCTCAGCGACCTTGGCCGGCCCCAGGAGCACGGCATCGAGGTGGGGTTGGTGAACGGCATGACCGTCGGCCTGGCCGGTGTCGCCAATTGCGCTATCTCCCTGAACTTGCGCGGCGTGACGTTATTCACCGCTCCTACCCAAGAGGACAGCCCGTTGGACTGGTAGGCGCTGGCCCAGGGCGGAAAGCCCCTGGTGACCTACATGGGAATGGCGAAACGGACAGAGATCGTCGAACAGTGGAGCGCCGCTGGCATGCCGGACCGGACGCCGATGACCATGATCGAGAACGCCCCGCTGCCACAGCGGCGGGAATGTCGCAGCGTGCAGGGGAATATGCGGCAGGATGTCCTGGGTTCCGGGCTCAAGAGCGCGACGATCCTGGTAATCGGCGAAATCGCGGCAACTGCCGGCGCCAGCACCACCCACCTGCTCCAGGCCTGAGGCCCAGGACAAAAATCCAGGCAAAGAAAAACCCGGCCTAGGCCGGGTTTTTCCAAGCTAACAGGCTAATTACTTAGCTTGAGCTTCTACCGAGGCTTCTACGCGACGGTTAACAGCACGACCAGCTTCAGTTGCGTTGTCGGCAACTGGACGGGACTCACCGTAACCAACGGACTGAACGCGCTCAGCGCCAACGCCGTACTGGTTAACCAGTACTTGCTTGACAGCGTTTGCACGACGCTCAGACAGCTTCTGGTTGTAAGCGTCAGGACCGACGGAGTCAGTGTGACCTTCAACAACGGTGGTGGTCTGTGGGTACTGCTTCATGAAGTCAGCCAGGTTCTTGATGTCAGCGTAGCTGTTAGGCTTGACGACCGACTTGTCGAAGTCGAACTTCACGTCCAGCTCAACACGTACGACTTCAGCAACTGGAGCTTCTGGAGCTGGCTCTGGAGCCGGAGCTGGAGCCACTGGAGCTGGCGCGACTTTACCGGCGTTGCCGCCGAAGTTCACACCCAGACCAACCAGGGCAGCGTAGTCCCACTTGCCGTTGTCCATGCCGTAGTCGGCTTCAACGCCAGCACGGGCGAACAGGTTGTCGGTGAAGTAGTACTTCACACCAGTACCGATGATGGCCTGGGTAGTCTTGTCGCGACCGCTGTGACCGTCAGCTTCTACGCTACTACGGCTCTGGTGACCGAAACCACCGGAAACGTATGGACGCAGGGAGTCCACGCCAGCTTGGCCGAAGTGGTAGGTGGCCAGCAGGCTGGTGGTGTCACCCTTGATCTTCTGGTTGCCGGTACCGTCGTTGGAACGGGTGTGGTTGGTCTTGTCGTAGTTCAGGTCCAACGACAGGTCGTCGGTCAAGAAGTAACCAATACGGGCGCCTGGGTTGAAGCCATCTTCGATGTGCTTAACGCTGTCGTTGTACTGTTTTTTGTAAAACAGTTCACCCTCGACCGCGCCTTGGCCTTGCGCCAGAACGCCGAACGAAGTCACGGCAACAATAGAACCAATGGCAATGCCCAAGGTGTTTTTCAGTTTCATCCGTTAAATCCCCATCTGGTGATTGTAAAGCAGTCCCACATACCGGGGGACAACTCGGCGGTAAGTCTATCAGAACTCACCTAGACGTAAGAGATATTTGCGCCGAACTAAGTTTCAGCAATGCCTGCAAATTTCTCACGCAATTTATCAAGAGCACGTTTGTAACGCATTTTTGTAGCACTCAAACCCATATGCATGATGTCTGCGATCTCCTGGAACTCCAGCTCTGCGACAAAACGCAGCACCAGAATTTCCCGATCAATCGGGTTCACATGCACCAACCAGCGGTCAAGTCCGCCCTTCTCCTCAGGTTTCGGCGCCTTCTCTTCAGACGCTTCCTCGAGGGGATCAAGACTCAAAGCATCCATCAACCGCCGCTTGCGTCGCTCCTTGCGATACTGCGTGATGCATTCGTTGTACGTGATGCTGTATAGCCAGGTCTTGAACTTCGATTTGCCCTCAAAGTTCTTAAGGCCATACAGCACCTTCAACATCACTTCCTGACAGACATCATCGGCATCCCGATCGTTCCCCAGATAACGCGCACAAACATTAAATAGGGTTCGCTGGTAACGCCGCATCAACTCTTCATAGGCGCGTGTTACGTGGAACAGCTCCGTATGTGACCGCGCAACCAACTCCTCATCAGAGAGCTCGCGGGGGTCATAGCGCATGGATAGCGGTTGGGTTTTATTCAAAACGAGTCGTGCCGACAGTCAGGTCAGTGTCCACCGCAGCCCCGGTGAGGGGCATTTTGCGGCGGCATACATTAGCAGGGTGCCGGGTTAGCGGCTACTTACATGCTGCTCCAGCAGGATCCGATTGGAGAGAGAGACTAGCTCACCCTCATCGGTCAGCAATGTAGTTTTAACCGTGCCAATCTCCTCGATCTGGCCTTCAACCTCGCCAACACGCACTTGTTGACCCACCTGGTACAACTCACGCACATAGATTCCCGCAAGAATCTGACCGGCAATTTCCCGGCTTCCCAATCCCATCGCCAGCGCAACTGCCAGACCAACGGTAATCAAAACGATCACGATCACGTGGTTGAGCAGGTCGGTCTTGACCTCCAACTGGCTGATCGCCACGGAAATACTGATGATGATCACCAATCCCTGAGCGATCCGCCCCACGCCGCTGGCGTATTCCAGCCCCACGCCTTCCGCCGCGCCCCGCACCAGCCCATTGGCCAGCTGCGCCAGCAGAACCCCCACCAACAGCACCAGCGCAGCGCCGAAAACCTTCGGCAAATACAACGCAAGCATGTCGAGCGTAGCCGAAACTCGCTCAAGGCCAAGGGATTCAGCAGCAGAAACCAGAAAAATAAGCAGGACGAACCAGTAGACGATCTTGCCGATCAGGGTCGAGATGGGGACTTGCAAGCCCGCACGAGACAGCAACTTGGTCAAGCCGGTGCCCCCCATGAGGCGATCCAGGCCCAGCTTGGCCAACAATTTGGAGAGCAGGGTATCGAGCAGCTTCGCCACCACGAAACCCAGCAACAGCACCACCAATGCGCCGAACAGGTTCGGAATGAAGTTCGCCACCTTGGTCCACAAGGCGGTCATCGCTGTGACGAGGCTCTGCGTCCAGAGATCAAGTTCCATATTCAATCAGCCTTATCAGCAGTGCGAGCAGTAGATTTAAGACGAGAAACCGGCGCGACATGGGCCGATCCGTTATTCAGGGCGATCATCAAGGCCGGCAACCAGCGGCCCAGCAGGCTGAACAGGTCACCTGCCCCCACTTGGCGGTTGGCGGTTTTCAATACGCGGCCCAGGCAGGCGTCGTCATCGCGGCTGGATGGCGACGCCTTGAGCATGTCACGCAGCGACTCTTCAAACGGATCGTGCATAAGCACCTCTGGTGATGTTTGAAAAAGACGCGATCAGATCTATTCGGGTCACACGAAGCCTCTTCATACCCAACGCAAACGCCGGAATAACCACCATTGGCCCAACGCCACCGCTACCAGCAACAAGCAGGCGATGATGAAGCCATAAGGACTGGCAGAAAATGGGATACCTCCGACGTTGATCCCCAGGAGACCGGTGAGAAAGCTCATCGGCAGAAAGATCCCGGTAATGATGCCGAAGCGGTACATGGTGCGATTCATGCGTACGCTCAAACGCCGATCCTCGGCCTCGAGCACAAGCCCCACGCGCTCCCTGGCCAGCTCCAGTTCCTCCAGGTAGCGGGTCAGGCTGTTGTGCAATTCATTCCAATAGTCACCATCGTCGGCCGCGAACCAGGGCAATTTTATCCGGCTCAACTGCGCGAAGATGTCCCGTTGCGGAGCCAGGAAGCGCTTCAACCCGGCAGCCCGACGACGAATCTGCAGAATGCTGCCGTGCTCGGGAGTGTACCGTTCGTCGGCATCCAGTTTTTCTTCTTCGTCATCGACCACTTCAGCGAGATCGCTGACCAGGTTCTGCACCTTATGGGTCAAGTATTCGGCCATGTAGAGCAGCAATTCGGCGGCGCTTTTCGGGCCATTGCCCTCGCTCAACTGCACCAATAGCTCGTCGGTGGCTCGTAAGGGACGCAAACGCAGCGAGATCACCCGCTGCGCGCTGGCGAAGATCCGCACCGAGACCATGTCTTCAGGCTCGGCTCCCGGATTGAGATTGATGCCACGCAAGAACAGCAGCAGCTCCGAATCAGGCAGCGCCAGCAGGCGTGGCCGGGTATTTTCTTCCAGCAGCAAGTCGCAACTGAACTCGCTCAAGCCGCTGGAGCGACGCAACCAGGTCTGGGTCTGCGGATGGCTGCGATCCCAATGCAACCACAGGCTCTCATGGGCCTGCAGTTGCAAGTCGTCGAGCTCAGTCCGGGCAATCGAACGCGCACCGCCTTGACCATCCAGTACCAGGGCATGCACCAGCCCCCACTGCGCGTTTTCTTCCTCGAACATCCTCACCCCTTGTCTGGACGCTTGGTCATTCAGGCATTTTCAGCGGGCTAGGCGAAACGATCACGCCATTGTTGTCGGCGTAAACATATTCACCCGGACGGAAGGTCACCCCGGCAAAGGTCACGGCCACATTGAGGTCGCCGATACCGCGCTTGTCGGTCTTCATCGGATGGCTGGCCAGGGCCTGGACGCCAAGGTCAGTCTGGGCGATGACATCCACGTCGCGGATGCAACCGTAGACCACCAGGCCTTCCCAGCCATTCCTGGCTGCCTTCTCGGCCAGCATGTCCCCCAACAGGGCGCGTCGCAAGGAACCGCCACCGTCGACCACCAGCACCTTGCCATGCCCCTTGAGCTCGACTTGCTCCTTGACCAGCGAGTTGTCTTCGAAACACTTGATGGTGACGATTTCACCACCGAAGGAATCGCGCCCGCCAAAGTTGCTGAACATGGGCTCGACCACCTGCACCAGGTCCGGGTAGGCGTCGCACAGATCGGGAGTTAGGTAATGGTTCATCGAGAAGCTCCTGTAGCAGAAAGAACACGATCGACGGTGTCGGCCGTTCCGGGGCCAGCCATGAAAATACGGGCCCAATCGGCAGCTGTTTAGCCTACTGCACTCGGGCTGCCCACCAATCTGGCGGGCATTTTTGCAAGACTGCCGGCAGAACGGAAAGCCGACTCAATAACTGAATGTGACCAAAACAGCTCAGCGCGTCATATCTTAGCCGCAAGCGCCATCGAGCGAAATGACCTTGTCAGAGCCTCTGCATCAAGCCGTCGCCATCTGCTCGGTGGCGCAAACCAGCAACGGCGCCTGCTGATCCCTGAGCCAGCGAGCCACCATCGGCCAGACCTCGGCCTGCGCCGGCTTGCTCACCAGCATCTCGACATGGCCGAAATTACCGCTGAAACCCTGTTCACGCCCCAGGCAGACGAATTGCTTGTGCTCGCTGCCCAGTTGATCGAACAGCTTGCGGCACGCCCAAGTCGGATCCTGGTGGTCGCCAGCGGCGCTGACCGCCAGGGCCGGCACGCCGACCTCCGTCAGGCCGGCCCACCAATCCTTGTCGGCATCACCGAAACGCCCGAACAGCCCATGCCAGCGCATGCTCTCCAGGGCCAGGCCAATGGGCTCGTCCTCCGGGCCACGCTTGAGCCGGGAACCGGACAATTGGGCAAACCGCTTGATGAACAGGCGCCCGCTCCACTCCACCAAGGGAATCTTCAAGGGCCAGTAGATACGGCTGACCTGGGTGCCGAAGAACGCCGCCGAGGCCACCCCCGCGTCGCCCAAATACTGGCCGCCCAGCGCCGCGGCCAAGGTGGTGCCACCCAGGGAATGGCCGATCCAGTGGGGAACCTGCCCACTGAGTTCACGAACGAAGGCCGCGATGGCCGGCAGGTCGTAGCGCGCGTAGTCCGCCACCCGGTTGTTGCGGTACTGGGCATTGCGGCGCGACAGGCCATGGCCGCGCATTTCCGGGATCCACACATCGAAACCGGCCCGTGCCAGGTAGGCCCCGAGGCCAACGCCCTTGGGCGAGTACCAGAAGCGCCGGTTGGAAAAGCTGCCGTGCAACAGGACCACGGGCACGCCTTGGGCTTCAGGTGCATCGGCCAGCCCCAGGCGCGTCACGGCCAGCTCCACCGAAGGATCGGGGCTGTTGCCGGGTTTCAAGCGATAGACATCTTCGCTGAGGTCGCCTCGACGCTCGGCGCTGATCAAGGCGACAGGAAATAGGTTGCTGCTGCTTTGCATATTCTTTCTTGCACAAAAAAGGGCGGCATCCGGAAGAGGCGCGCCCTGCTTGAATCTGCAAGGCCCGGCCAGTCGCTGGCCGGGCCTGCACTCACCGATTATGCGGCGCCCTGGCCCTCGGCCAGGAAGAACCAGGTCTCGAGTACCGAGTCCGGGTTCAGCGAAACGCTTTCGATGCCCTGCTCCATCAGCCACTTGGCCAGGTCAGGGTGGTCCGAAGGGCCCTGGCCGCAGATACCGATGTACTTGCCAGCCTTGTTGCAGGCCGCAATGGCGTTGGCCAGCAGTTTCTTGACCGCCGGATTACGCTCGTCGAACAGGTGGGCGATGATGCCGGAGTCACGGTCCAGGCCCAGGGTCAGCTGGGTCAGGTCGTTGGAGCCGATGGAGAAACCATCGAAGTACTCCAGGAACTCCTCGGCCAGGATCGCGTTGGACGGCAGTTCGCACATCATGATCACGCGCAGGCCATTCTCGCCCCGCTTGAGACCGTTTTCCGCGAGCAGATCAACCACTTGGCTGGCTTCGCCGAGGGTCCGCACGAAGGGCACCATGATCTCGACGTTGGTCAGGCCCATCTCGTTGCGCACGCGCTTGAGGGCACGGCACTCGAGCTCGAAGCAATCGCGGAAGGATTCGCTGATGTAGCGCGACGCCCCGCGGAAGCCCAGCATCGGGTTTTCTTCTTCCGGCTCGTAGAGCTTGCCGCCGATCAGGTTGGCGTATTCGTTGGACTTGAAGTCCGACAGGCGCACGATGACCTTCTTTGGGGTGAATGCCGCGGCCAGGGTGCTGATGCCCTCGACCAGCTTGTCGACGTAGAAGTCCACCGGATCGTGGTAGCCGGCGACACGCTTGTCGACGCTGTCCTTGATGTCCTGTGGCAGGCCCGCGTAGTTCAGCAGCGCCTTGGGGTGCACGCCGATCATGCGGTTGATGATGAATTCCAGGCGGGCCAGGCCCACACCGGCGTTCGGCAGCTGGGCGAAGTCGAAGGCGCGGTCCGGGTTGCCGACGTTCATCATGATCTTGAACGGCAGCTCCGGCATGGCGTCCACGGAGTTCTGCTTGACGTCGAAGCCCAGCTCGCCCTCGAAGATCAAGCCGGTGTCGCCTTCGGCGCAGGATACGGTCACGCCCTGGCCATCCTTGAGCAGCTCGGTAGCGTTGCCGCAGCCCACTACCGCCGGAATGCCCAGTTCACGGGCGATGATCGCCGCATGGCAGGTACGGCCGCCGCGATTGGTGACGATGGCGCTGGCGCGCTTCATCACCGGCTCCCAATCCGGGTCGGTCATGTCGGAAACCAGCACGTCGCCGGCCTGGACCTTGTCCATCTCCGACACGTCCTTGATGATCCGCACCTTGCCGGCGCCGATGCGCTGGCCGATGGCACGGCCTTCCACCAGGACAGTGCCTTTTTCCTTGAGCAGGTAGCGCTCCATCACGTTGGCCTGGGTACGGCTCTTCACGGTTTCCGGGCGGGCCTGCACGATGTACAGCTTGCCGTCGTCACCGTCCTTGGCCCATTCGATGTCCATCGGGCACTGGTAGTGCTTCTCGATGATCATCGCCTGCTTGGCCAGCTCGCTGACCTCGGCGTCGGTCAGGCAGAAACGTGCGCGATCGGCCTTGTCCACGTCCACGGTCTTCACCGAGCGACCGGCCTTGGCTTCGTCGCCGTAGATCATCTTGATCGCCTTGCTGCCCAGGTTGCGACGCAGGATCGCGGGACGGCCGGCGGCCAGGGTGTTCTTGTGGACGTAGAACTCGTCAGGGTTGACGGCGCCCTGCACCACGGTTTCGCCCAGGCCGTAGGCGCCGGTGATGAACACCACGTCACGGAAGCCCGACTCGGTGTCCAGGGTGAACATCACCCCGGCGGTACCGGTTTCCGAACGGACCATGCGCTGCACACCGGCGGACAGGGCCACCAGCTTGTGGTCGAAGCCCTGGTGCACGCGATAGGAAATGGCGCGGTCGTTGAACAACGAGGCGAACACTTCCTTGGCGGCGCGGATCACGTTGTCCACGCCACGGATGTTGAGGAAGGTCTCTTGCTGGCCGGCGAAGGAGGCATCCGGCAGGTCTTCGGCGGTAGCCGAGGAGCGCACGGCCACGGCCATCTCGGGGTTACCCGCCGACAGCGCGGCGAAGGCCTTGCGGATTTCCGCGTCGAGGCGCTCGGGGAACTCGGCGTCCATGATCCATTGGCGGATCTGTGCGCCGGTCTTGGCCAGGGCATTCACGTCATCGACATCCAGCGCGTCGAGCGCGGCATGGATCTGGTCGTTCAGACCGCTCAGCTCGAGAAAATCCCGATATGCCTGGGCGGTCGTGGCGAAGCCACCCGGGACCGAGACGCCGGCACCCGCGAGGTTACTGATCATCTCGCCCAGGGATGCGTTCTTGCCCCCCACATGCTCAACATCGTGTTTGCCGAGCTTATCGAGGGAAACTACGTACTCTACCAAGGTGATCTCTCCACTAACTGTGTTGGAAAAGCTCAGAAACGGGCTGCTTCAGGGGTGCATCTGCCCGTCATATGGCCTGGACCTGGAAAATAAGTGAGAATGCGGGCCATTCCCGGCCGACAAATCGCGCCTATCATATCCAAGAATCGTCACTAGCTTAAGGCCCAAGCCGCAAATGAAACGATCTGCCTTCTTCATCTCCGACGGTACCGGTATCACAGCGGAAACCCTCGGCCAGAGCCTTCTGGCGCAGTTCGAGAACATTACGTTCAGCAAATTCACGCGGCCGTATATCGACAGCATGGAAAAAGCGCGGGCCATGGTACAGCAAATCAATATAGCCGCCGAAAAAGACGGGTATCGACCGATCATTTTCGACACTATCGTCAACCAGGACATCCGTGAGATCCTCGCCACGTCCAATGGTTTCATGATCGATATCTTCTCCACCTTCCTCGCCCCCCTGGAACAGGAGCTGAGCGAGCATTCCTCCTACTCCGTGGGCAAATCCCACTCCATCGGCCACAACTCCAACTACATGGAGCGGATCGAGGCGGTGAACTTCGCCCTGGACAACGACGACGGCGCCCGCACCCACTACTACGACAAGGCCGACCTGATCCTGGTGGGCGTGTCACGCTGCGGCAAGACCCCGACCTGCCTGTACATGGCCATGCAGTTCGGCATCCGCGCGGCCAACTACCCGCTCACCGAAGAAGACATGGAGCGCCTGCAACTGCCCAACGCGCTGCGCCCGCACAAGCACAAGCTGTTCGGCCTGACCATCGACCCCGACCGCCTCACCGCGATCCGCAACGAGCGCAAGCCCAACAGCCGCTATTCCAGCTTCGCCCAGTGCGAATTCGAGGTGCGGGAAGTCGAGAACCTGCTGCGCCGGGAAAACATCCCGCACATCAACTCCACGCACTTCTCCGTCGAGGAAATCTCGGCCAAGATCCTCGTGGAAAAAGGCGTCGAACGCCGTTTCAAGTAAAGCCGTCCCCCATTCCCAGGGCCTTTGCGGCCACGGCGTCCATCGGCAGGCAGCGCACCCGGCGCTGCCTGCATCGCGGTTTCAAATCACCAGCAGATCGACGAAGCGCTGCACCGGCGTGGCCGACAACCGTGCCGGGTCCTTGCACAACTCGAAGATCTGCGCCGAGCGCTGGGCGCTGAAGCGCGTCGCCAGGTTGGCCTTGAACTTGTCCTCCAGCAACGGGATGCCCTCGGCCCGCCGCCGGCGGTGGCCAATGGGGTATTCCACCGCCACCTGCTCGGTGCAGCTGCCATCGGCGAAGAACACCTGCACCGCGTTGGCGATCGAGCGCTTGTCGGCCTCCAGGTATTCCCGGGTGTAGCGCGGGTCCTCGACGATCTGCATCTTGTCGCGCAACTGGTCGATGATCGGGTGCGCCGCGTGGAAATCATCCTCGTAGTGCTCGGCCACCAGGGTGCCGAACGCCAGGGGTACGGCGGTCATGTACTGCAGGCAGTGGTCGCGATCGGCGGCATTGGCCAGCGGCCCGACCTTGGAAATGATGCGGATCGCCGACTCATGGGTGGTGATGACGATCCGCTCGATCTCCTGCAACCGATCGCGCACCAGCGGGTGCAGGGCCACCGCCGCTTCGCAGGCGGTTTGCGCATGGAACTCGGCCGGGAAGCTGATCTTGAACAGGATGTTTTCCATCACGTAGCTGGCGTACCCCTGGGGCAGGCTGAAGCGCCGCAGGTCCTCAGGCTTGAGCGAAAGGTCCTTGTTGGCATGGCTGAACAGCACATCGTAGAAGCCCCACTGCGGCGCGCTGAGCACTCCGGGAATGCCCATTTCACCGCGCAGGGCCATGTCCGCCAGGCGCACCCCGCGGCTCGAGGCATCCCCCGCCGCCCAGGACTTGCGCGACCCGGCATTGGGCGCATGGCGATAGGTGCGCAGCGCCTGGCCGTCGACAAAGGCATGGGACAGCGCGGCCAGCAGTTGCTCGCGATTGGCCCCCATCAAGCGAGCGCAAACGGCCGTGGAGGCGACCTTCACCAGCAGCACATGGTCGAGCCCGACACGGTTGAAGGAGTTGTCCAGGGCCAGCACACCCTGGATCTCGTGGGCCATGACCATCGCCCGCAGCACATCGCCCATGCTCAGCGGCGCCTCGCCGTTGGCCAAACGCTTCTGCGAAAGGTGGTCGGCCACGGCCAGGATGCCGCCGAGGTTGTCCGACGGGTGCCCCCACTCCGCCGCCAGCCAGGTGTCGTTGTAATCGAGCCAGCGCACGATGCAGCCGATATCCCAGGCGGCCTTCACCGGGTCCAGGCGATAGCTGGTACCCGGCACGCGGGCGCCATGGGGCACCACGGTGCCCTCGACGAGCGGCCCCAGGTGCTTGGTGCATTCAGGAAAACGCAATGCCAGCAGGCCGCAGCCCAGGGTATCCATCAGGCAATGGCGGGCGGTATCGAGGGCTAGGGGGGAGTCGACGCGATACTCCAGGACATAATCGGCGATGTCCTGCAAAACCGGGTCGTAATCGGGACGGTCGTTCAGATCAACGTTGGCGCTCATGGATCGTGCACTCCAATGACGGGGTTATGGGTAGGTCGATTCCTCAGGCTGCAGGTTCAGGTCAATGACGGCATCGCAGGTCTGCGTCTGCTCGATGATTCGATAACGGCATCGGTGGCGAGGGAGCGGGCTCCCTCGCCACCGCCGGTCCTTAACAGACCGTTGAAAAATGTAGGCGAGGCAGCCAGCGCAAGGCAAAAACAGGCGAAAAAGCGCAGTTTACGAGTGGTAAATGAGCATTTTGAGCCTGTTTTTAACGCAGCGATGGCAACGCAGCTAGTTTTTCAACGGCCTGTTAGAAGGTGTCGCCAGGCACTCTCACCCAGCCTTCCATCAGTACTCGCGCACTGCGGCTCATGATCGCCTTGACCACGCTCCACTCGCCGGCCTCGAGGGTTGCCTCGGCGCCTACGCGCAAGGTGCCCGAAGGATGGCCGAAACGCACGGCGCTACGCTCGCCGCCACCGGCCGCGAGGTTGACCAGGGTCCCGGGGATCGCCGCCGCCGTGCCGATGGCCACCGCCGCGGTGCCCATCATCGCGTGGTGCAGCTTGCCCATGGACATGGCGCGCACCAGCAGGTCGACATCCGCCGCCTTGATCGCCTTGCCACTGGAGGCCTGGTAGTCAGCCGGTGGAGCGACGAAGGCCACTTTCGGCGTGTGCTGGCGCTGCGCGGCTTCGTCCAGGTGCTTGATCAGGCCCATGCGCAAGGCGCCGTGGGCACGGATGGTCTCGAACATCGCCAGGGCCTTGGGGTCGCCGTTGATCACGCCCTGCAGCTCGGTACCGCGATAACCGATGTCCGCCGCATTGACGAAGATGGTGGGGATCCCGGCATTGATCAGGGTCGCCTTGAGGGTGCCGACCCCGGGCACTTCCAGGTCGTCCACCAGGTTGCCGGTGGGGAACATCGAACCGCCGGCGCCCTCCTCCTCGGCCGCCGGATCGAGGAACTCCAACTGCACTTCCGCCGCCGGGAAGGTCACGCCGTCCAGCTCGAAGTCGCCGGTCTCCTGGACCGCGCCATCGGTGATCGGCACATGGGCGATGATGGTCTTGCCGATGTTGGCCTGCCAGATGCGCACCACCGCCACACCGTTGTGGGGAATGCGCGCCGGGTCCACCAGGCCGCTGCTGATGGCGAAGGAGCCCACCGCCGCCGACAGGTTGCCGCAGTTGCCGCTCCAGTCGACGAAAGGCTTGTCGATGGCGACCTGGCCGAACAGGTAGTCGACGTCGTGATCAGGCTTGATGCTCTTGGACAGGATCACCGTCTTGCTGGTGCTGGAGGTGGCGCCGCCCATGCCGTCGATCTGCTTGTCGTAGGGATCGGGGCTGCCGATCACCCGCAGCAGCAAGGCATCGCGGGCCGCGCCGGGTAGCTGCGCAGCCTCGGGCAGGTCTTGCAGGTTGAAGAACACACCCTTGCTGGTGCCGCCACGCATGTAGGTGGCCGGAATCTTGATTTGCGCTACAAATGCCATGGATTTCAGGTCCTGATAAAGACCGGGGGCGGCGCCTTGCGGCCCGCCCCCGGTACGTCGCTTAACTGGCTGTGGCCGATTCCAGGAAGTCCTGGGCAAAACGCTGCAGCACACCGCCGGCCTCGTAGATCGACACCTCCTCGGCGGTATCGAGGCGACAGGTCACCGGCACCTCGAGCCGCTCGCCATTGCGGCGGTGGATCACCAGGGTCAACTGCGCCCGGGGAGTGCGCTGGCCGATCACGTCATAGGTCTCGGTGCCGTCGATGCCCAGGGTCTTGCGGTCGGTGCCCGGCAGGAACTGCAGCGGCAGCACGCCCATGCCCACCAGGTTGGTGCGGTGGATGCGCTCGAAGCCCTCGGCGACGATCGCCTCGACGCCTGCCAGGCGCACGCCCTTGGCCGCCCAGTCGCGGGACGAACCCTGGCCGTAGTCGGCACCGGCGATGATGATCAGCGGCTGCTTGCGCTCCATGTAGGTCTCGATGGCTTCCCACATCCGCGTGACCTTGCCTTCGGGCTCGACACGGGCCAAAGACCCCTTCTTCACCTGGCCATCGACCACCGCCATCTCGTTCACCAATTGCGGGTTGGCGAAGGTCGCGCGCTGGGCGGTCAGGTGGTCGCCACGGTGGGTGGCGTAGGAGTTGAAGTCCTCCTCCGGCAGGCCCATCTTCGCCAGGTACTCGCCGGCCGCGGAGTCCGCCAGGATGGCGTTGGACGGCGACAGGTGGTCGGTGGTGATGTTGTCCGGCAACACCGCCAGCGGGCGCATGCCCTTGAGCGTGCGCTCCCCGGCCAGCGCGCCTTCCCAGTACGGCGGACGACGGATGTAGGTGCTCATCGGGCGCCAGTCGTACAGCGGGCTCTCGGCCTCCTTGACGGTGCCGAGGTCGAACATCGGGATGTAGATCTGGCGGAACTGCTCGGGCTTCACCGAGGCGGCGACGATGGCGTCGATCTCCTCGTCGCTCGGCCACAGGTCCTTCAGGGTCACCGGGTTGCCGGCCTGGTCATGGCCCAGCACGTCCTGCTCGATGTCGAAGCGCACGGTACCGGCGATCGCATAGGCCACCACCAGCGGCGGCGAGGCGAGGAACGCCTGCTTGGCGTAGGGGTGGATACGGCCGTCGAAGTTGCGGTTGCCCGACAGCACCGCGGTGGCATACAGGTCGCGATCGATGATTTCCTGCTGGATGACCGGGTCCAGGGCGCCGGACATGCCGTTGCAGGTGGTGCAGGCGTAAGCGACGATGCCGAAGCCGAGCTTCTCCAGCTCCGGCAGCAGGCCGGCCTCTTCCAGGTACAACTTGGCGACCTTCGAACCCGGCGCGAAGGACGTCTTGACCCAAGGCTGGCGCACCAGGCCCAGGGCGTTGGCCTTCTTCGCCACCAGACCGGCAGCCACCACGTTGCGCGGGTTGGAGGTGTTGGTGCAGCTGGTGATCGCCGCGATGATCACCGCGCCATCGGGCATCAGGCCCTCGGCTTGCTCGACCTTGCCGGCGGCAAGCTTGGTTTCGTCGGCGATACCCCGCTCGGCCAGGGCCGAGGTCGGCAGGCGCCGGTGCGGGTTGGACGGACCGGCCATGTTGCGCACCACGGTGGACAGGTCGAACGTCAGCACCCGCTCGTATTCCGCAGTGACCAGGGCATCGGCCCACAGGCCGGTGGTCTTGGCGTAGTTCTCCACCAGGGCCACCTGCTCCGGCTCGCGACCGGTGAGCTTGAGGTAGTCGATAGTCTGCTGGTCGATGTAGAACATCGCCGCGGTGGCGCCGTACTCCGGGCACATGTTGGAGATGGTCGCGCGGTCGCCGATGGACAGGCTGTCGGCCCCTTCGCCGAAGAACTCGACGTAGGCACCCACCACCTTTTCCTTGCGCAGGAACTCGGTCAGGGCCAGGACGATGTCGGTGGCGGTGATGCCGGGCTGGCGCTTGCCGGTGAGCTTGACGCCGACGATGTCGGGCAGGCGCATCATCGACGCGCGGCCGAGCATCACGGTCTCCGCCTCCAGGCCGCCGACACCGATGGCGATGACGCCCAGCGCATCGACGTGGGGGGTATGGCTGTCGGTGCCGACGCAGGTGTCGGGGAAGGCCACGCCGCCGCGCGCCTGGATCACCGGGCTCATTTTCTCCAGGTTGATCTGGTGCATGATGCCGTTGCCGGCGGGGATCACATCGACGTTCTTGAACGCGGTCTTGGTCCACTCGATGAAGTGGAAGCGGTCCTCGTTGCGGCGCTCCTCGACGGCGCGGTTCTTCTCGAAGGCGTCCGGGTCGAAGCCGCCGAACTCCACGGCCAGGGAGTGGTCGACGATCAGTTGGGTCGGCACCACCGGGTTGACCAGGGCCGGGTCGCCCCCCTGGTCGGCGATCGCATCGCGCAGGCCGGCCAGGTCCACCAGCGCGGTCTGGCCGAGGATGTCGTGGCAGACCACGCGGGCCGGGTACCAGGGGAAGTCGAGGTCGCGCTTGCGCTCGATCAGTTGCTTCAGCGAGTCGGTGAGCTGCGCCGGGTCGCATCGGCGCACCAGTTGTTCGGCCAGCACCCGGGAGGTGTACGGCAGGCCGGCGTAGGCACCCGGAGCGATGGCATCCACCGCCTCGCGGGTGTCGAAGTAGTCCAGCGCCGTACCCGGCAGGTTCTTGCGGTATTGGCTGTTCATGATTACTTGCGGTCCTTCAGGGGCACGAACTTCAGGTCTTCCGGGCCAACGTAGTTGGCGCTCGGGCGGATGATCTTGCCGTCGATGCGTTGCTCGATGACGTGGGAAGACCAGCCGGAAGTGCGGGCGATCACGAACAGCGGGGTGAACATGGCGGTGGGCACGCCCATCATGTGGTAGCTGACGGCGCTGAACCAATCGAGGTTGGGGAACATCTTCTTGATTTCCCACATGGTCGATTCCAGGCGCTCGGCGATATCGAACATCTTGCTGTTGCTCTGCTCGGCGGACAGCTCGCGGGCCACTTCCTTGATTACCTTGTTGCGCGGGTCGGACACGGTGTAGACCGGATGGCCGAAGCCGATCACCACTTCCTTTTTCTCGACGCGGGCGCGGATGTCGGCTTCTGCTTCGTCCGGGTTGTCGTAGCGCTTCTGGATCTCGAAGGCCACCTCGTTGGCACCACCATGCTTGGGACCGCGCAGCGCACCGATGGCCCCGGCGATGCAGGAGAACATGTCGGAACCGGTACCGGCGATCACTCGCGAGGTGAAGGTAGAAGCGTTGAATTCGTGCTCGGCATAGAGGATCAGCGAGGTGTGCATGGCGCGCACCCACGACTCGCGCGGCTTCTCGCCGTGCAGCAGGTGCAGGAAGTGGCCGCCGATGGAATCGTCGTCGGTCTCCACGTCGATGCGCTTGCCGTTGTGGCTGAAGTGGTACCAGTAGAGCAACGCGGAACCGAGGCTCGCCATCAGCTTGTCGGCGATGTCCCGGGCGCCCGGATGGTTGTGGTCGTCCTTCTCCGGCGACAGGCAACCCAGCACGGAAACGGCGGTGCGCATCACGTCCATCGGGTGGGCGGACGGCGGCAGTTGCTCCAGTGCCAGCTTGACCCCGGCCGGCAGGCCGCGCAGGGCCTTGAGCTTGGCCTTGTAGCCCGTCAGCTCGGCGACGTTCGGCAGCTTGCCATGGACCAGCAGGTGGGCGATTTCCTCGAACTCGCAGGAGGTGGCGAAGTCGAGGATGTCATAGCCGCGGTAGTGCAGGTCGTTGCCGGTACGGCCGACGGTGCACAGGGCCGTGTTGCCGGCGGCGGTACCGCTCAGGGCCACGGATTTCTTCGGTTTGAAGGCGGTGGTGGTTTCGCTGGGGCTCATCGCGTGAATCTCCTCATTTTTATCCGGTTGCTTGCGTCTTGTTATATCCGCAGGCCGCTCCCGGGGAGCGGCCCGGGTCCGGTCATTTCTTGGCAGCGAACAGGGCGTCGAGCTTCTGCTCGAAGGCGTGGTAGCCGATGCGGTCGTACAGTTCGGCGCGAGTCTGCATCAGGTCGATGACTTCTTTTTGATGGCCGTCGCGGCGAATGGCGGTGTAGACCGCCTCGGCCGCCTTGTTGGCGGCGCGGAAGGCCGACAGCGGATAGAGCTGGATGGCGACGCCCACCGAGGCCAGCTCATCGCGGGAGAACAGCGGGGTGGCGCCGAACTCGGTGATGTTGGCCAGTACGGGCACGTCGAGGGCGTCGACGAAGCGCTTGTAGGTCGGCAAGTCGTAGGCGGCCTCGGCGAAGATGCCGTCGGCACCCGCCTCCACATAGCACTGGCAGCGCTCGATGGCGGCGTCCACGCCCTCGGCCTGGATGGCGTCGGTCCGGGCGATCAGGAAGAAGCTCGGGTCGGTCTTGGCATCGGCGGCGGCACGCACGCGGTCAGCCATTTCCTCGGTGGAGACGATTTCCTTGCCCGGACGGTGGCCGCACCGCTTGGCGCCTACCTGGTCCTCGATGTGGGCGGCGGCGGCGCCGGCCTTGATCAGGTTCTTGACGGTACGCTCGATGTTGAAGGCACTGGGGCCGAAACCGGTGTCGATGTCCACCAGCAACGGCAGGTCGCAGACGTCGGTGATGCGGCGCACGTCGGTGAGCACGTCGTCCAGGGTGTTGATGCCCAGGTCCGGCAGGCCCAGGGAGCCGGCGGCGACACCGCCACCGGAGAGGTAGATGGCCTTGAAGCCGGCGCGCTTGGCCAGCAGTGCATGGTTGGCATTGATCGCGCCAATGACCTGCAGCGGATGTTCTTCGGCAATGGCGTCGCGGAAGCGCTGGCCGGCGGTTTTCTGACTCATGACTCACCTCGTGTCTTGGACGGGTTGACGAGCGCTTCCTGGTAATGGCGCTCGATATTGCGCTTGGAGGCACCGATATGACGGCGCATCAGCAACTCGGCCAGTTCGCCGTCTCGGTCGGCGATGGCATCGAGAATTCGGTGGTGTTCGGCGAAAGCCTGGCGCGGCCGGTTCGGCACGCTGGAGAACTGCAGGCGATACATGCGCACCAGTTGGTAGAGCTCGCCGCAAAGCATCTTGGTCAGGGTCTGGTTGCCCGCACCCTGGATGATCCGGTAGTGGAAGTCGAAGTCCCCTTCCTGCTGGTAGTAGCCGACCCCGGCCTGGAACGCCGCATCGCGCTCGTGGGTCTCCAGCACCCGGCGCAGTTCGTCGATCTCGGCCACGCTCATGCGCTCGGCCGCCAGGCGGCAGGCCATGCCTTCCAGGGACTCGCGGATTTCGTAGAGTTCGATCAGCTCGGCATGGCTCAGGGAAACCACCCGGGCGCCGACATGGGGCACGCGCACCAGCAGGCGCTGGCCCTCCAGGCGATGGATGGCCTCGCGCAGCGGGCCACGGCTGATGCCGTAGGTGCGGGCCAGCTCGGGCTCGGAGATCTTGCTGCCCGGGGCGATCTCGCCCTTGACGATGGCCGCCTGGATACGCCGGAAGACGTTTTCGGAGAGGGTCTCGGAGTCGTCCTGGGCCGGCGTCGAAGGTTCCAGTTGATCCAACATATTGTCGACACCTTTAAAATCAATGAGGCAAAAATTAGCCAATAGCCCCATCGCAGTCAAAGGAAAAATAGATATTGTCGACAATCGTCTAAGGACTCATGACTTTCCAAACGAGACAAATGGCCCGCCCCGGACGCTGGCGCCAACAAACCAGCATGCTAGAATGCCGCCCGCATTGGCCTGTCAGCTTTTTATGCCACGCACACGAGGGAGCTTGCGCAGCAATGCCGGTCGCCTTGAACTGAAGAACCCACGACCACCAGGATCTATGACTCTCAAGGCCCTTCTCCCCCTGCTCTGCCTATTCTTCCTGCCTGGCACCGGCATCGCCGCCGGCAAGACCGTCTACGGCTTGAATGAATATGCCCAACTGGCGGGCATCGACCTGGAGGTCGCCGCCAAGCTCGACACCGGGGCCAAGACCGCTTCGCTGAGCGCCCGCGACATCAAGCGCTTCAAGCGCAATGGCGAGTCCTGGGTACGCTTCTACCTGGCTATCGACACCGCCCACTCCCACCCCATCGAACGCCCCCTGGCCCGGGTCAGCAAGATCAAGCGCCGCGCTGGCGACTACGACCCCGATGAGGACAAAAACTACACCGCGCGCCCGGTGATCGCCCTGCAAGTCTGCATGGGCAGCGCCTTGCGCAGCATCGAAGTGAACTTGACCGACCGTAGTGCATTCCAATACCCGCTTTTGATCGGTTCCGAAGCCCTCAAGCGTTTCGATGCGCTGGTCGACCCCAGTCTTAAATACGCTGCTGGCAAACCTGCCTGCGCCACCGCCGCTCTTACCGCAGAGTAATTCCAATGCGCTCTCTTACCCTTCATCTGAAAGTCCTGATCGCCGTGCTGGTGGTGCTGGGCATTTCGATCACGGCCTACCAGATCTTCGTGCTCGGCATTCCGGTGACCGAAGACGCCACCGACGACTTGTGGAACATCGACGCCAAGGTCGAGTTCGTCGCCAACGGCAAGGACCCGATCAAGATCCAGATGTTCGTGCCGCCCCTGAGCCGTGACTATGTGAGCCTCAACGAGAGCTTCATCTCCAACAACTATGGGGTGGCGGTGAACCGCGTCGACGGCAACCGCAAGGTCACCTGGTCGGCACGTCGGGCCAAGGGCAACCAGACCCTGTACTACCGCCTGGTCCTGACCAAGCGCTACAGCGCCGAGAAAGCCAAGGTCAAGGGTCCGACCTTCCGCGACAGCATGGCCATCGAAGGGCCGGAGAAGATCGCCGCCGACGCCTTGCTGGCACCGATCCGCCAGCACTCGGCGGACGTCGAGACCTTCATCAGCGAAGCCATCAAGCGGGTCAACAACGCCAACGACGACAACGCCAAGCTGCTGCTGGCCGGCGATCCATCCAGTGCCAACAAGGCCAAGATCGTCGAGCTGCTGCTGTCCATCGCCCACGTGCCGGCCGAGAAGGTCCACACCATCCGCCTGGTGGCCGACCAGCCGCAGACCCCGGAGCTGTGGCTGCGCAGCTTCAACGGCACCGACTGGCTGTACTTCAACCCCGAGACCGGCGAGCAGGGCCTGCCCAGCGATCGCCTGCTGTGGTGGACCGGCGACGACAACCTGATCACCGTCGATGGCGGCAAGAAGGCCAACGTCACCTTCAGCATGAACAACAGCGAGATGAACGCCATCCGCCTGGCCAAGCTGACCGACGAGAACACCGACGCCAACTTCCTCGAATATTCGCTCTACGGCCTGCCGCTGCAGACCCAGCAGACCTTCATGATCATGGTGATGATCCCCATCGGCGTGCTGGTGATCCTGGTGCTGCGCAACCTGATCGGCCTGCAGACCCTGGGCACCTTCACCCCGGTGCTGATCGCCCTGGCCTTTCGCGAGACCCAGCTGGGCTTCGGCATCGCGCTGTTCACCGTGATCACCGCCCTGGGCCTGTCGCTGCGCTCCTACCTGGAGCACCTGAAGCTGCAAATGCTGCCGCGGCTGTCGGTGGTGCTGACCTTCGTCGTGGTGCTGATCGCCGCCATCAGCCTGTTCAGCCACAAGCTGGGCCTGGAGCGTGGCTTGTCGGTGGCGCTGTTCCCGATGGTAATCCTGACCATGACCATCGAGCGCCTGTCCATCACCTGGGAAGAGCGTGGCGGCGGCCATGCGATGAAAGTCGCGATCGGCACCCTGTTCGCCGCCTCCCTGGCGCACCTGCTCATGAGCGTGCCGGAGCTGACGTACTTCGTCTTCACCTTCCCGGCGATGCTGCTGATCCTGGTGGGCTTCATGCTGGCCATGGGTCGCTACCGCGGCTACCGGCTGACGGAGCTGGTGCGGTTCAAAGCCTTCGTCAAGGCTGACTCCTGATGTTCGGCCTGTGGAAGACCTGGAAGGCCCTGGAAGCGCGCGGGATCATGGGCATCAACCGGCGTAACGCCGACTACGTGCTCAAGTACAACAAGCGCAGCCTGTACCCCATCGTCGATGACAAGATCATCACCAAGGAGCGGGCGCTCAAGGCCGGCATCCACGTGCCGGAGCTGTACGGGGTGATCTCCACCGAGAAGGAAATCGACAAGCTCGACGAGATCCTCAAAGGGCGCAACGACTTCGTCATCAAGCCGGCCCAGGGCGCCGGCGGCGATGGCATCCTGGTGATCGCCGATCGCTTCGAGGGTCGCTATCGCACGGTCTCCGGGAAGATCATCAGCCATGAGGAAATCGAGCATCAGATCTCCAGCATCCTCACCGGCCTGTACTCCCTGGGCGGCCACCGCGACCGTGCGCTGATCGAGTACCGGGTGACCCCGGACCAGATCTTCAAGAGCATCAGCTACGAAGGCGTGCCGGACATCCGCATCATCGTGCTCATGGGCTACCCGGTGATGGCCATGCTGCGCTTGCCGACCCGCCAGTCCGGCGGCAAGGCCAACCTGCACCAGGGCGCCATCGGCGTCGGGGTCGACCTGGCTACCGGCCTGACCCTGCGCGGCACCTGGCTGAACAACATCATCACCAAGCACCCGGACACCACCAACGCGGTGGACGGCGTGCAGCTGCCCTACTGGGACGGCTTCATGAAGCTGGCGGCCGGTTGCTACGAACTGTGCGGCCTGGGCTACATCGGCGTGGACATGGTGCTGGACCAGGACAAGGGGCCATTGATCCTCGAGCTCAACGCCCGCCCGGGCCTGAACATCCAGATCGCCAACGACTGTGGCCTGACCCAGCGCACCCACGCCATCGAAGCCCACCTGGAACAGCTCAAGGCCCAGGGCATCGAGGAAAGCGTCGAGGAACGGGTGCGCTTCGCCCAGCAGTTGTTCGGCCATATCCCCACCGTGGAAAGCTGATCGCCACGGCTGCCAGAAGGTCCTGGCGCAGCCGGTGGCCATGGCCAATGCAAGCGGTACGTCGCAAACCACGCCATTGCCGACCTCCCCCCTAGGAGCAAATCCCCGGGGGGACTACAATCGCCAGCCGCGCCCCGATGGCTGATCTGCCCCGCATGTTGACCTGTTCCGTACACCCGCTCCCCTATCGCGACAATCCCGCCGATTATTTCGCGGCAATCGAACACGCCCCCGGCGCCGTGCTGCTCGATAGCGGCCGCCCCAGCGCCGATCGCGGCCGCTACGACCTGCTCAGCGCCTGGCCCCTGGCGCAACTGACGGTGGCCGCCGAGGAAAGCGGCGGCGCATTCCTGCAACGCCTGCGGGACAACCTCGCGCAACTGGGCCCGGCACGGATTCCCGCCCCCTACGACCTGCCGTTCGCCGGCGGACTGATCGGCTACCTGAGCTATGACTTCGGCCGGCACCTGGAACGCCTGCCCAGCCAGGCCCGGGACGACCTGCAACTGCCCGACGCGCGCCTGGGCCTGTATGCCTGGGCGCTGGTCAACGATCACCAGGCCGGCACCAGCCAGCTGGTGTTCCATCCGGCCCTGGAGCAAGACGAACGCCAGCGCCTGGTGCACCTGTTCGAACAGCCACTGCCGGCGCCAAGCGGCTGGTTCAAGCTGGAGGGGCCGATGCAGGCCGACCTTGGCGCCGATGACTATCGCCAGGCATTCCAGCGCATCCAGCATTACATCCAGGCCGGCGACTGCTACCAGGTGAACTTCGCCCAGCGCTTTCGCGGCCAGTACCAGGGCGATCCATGGGTGGCCTACCGGGCCCTGCGCGCCGCCTGCCCGACTCCATTCTCCGGTTTCCAGCGCCTGGCCGACGGCGCAGCGGTACTCAGCCTGTCGCCCGAGCGCTTCATCCACATCAGCCAGGGCCGGGTGGAAACCCGGCCGATCAAGGGCACCCGCCCCCGCGGCCGGGATGCCGCCGAGGACGCGGCCAGCGCCGCCGAGCTGCTGACCAGCGCCAAGGACCGGGCGGAAAACCTGATGATCGTCGACCTGCTGCGCAACGACCTGGGCCGCAGCTGCCGCATCGGCTCAGTGCAGGTACCGGAGCTGTTCAGCCTGGAGAGCTACCCCAACGTCCACCACCTGGTGAGCAGCGTCACCGGCGAACTGGCGGACGACAAGGATGCCCTGGACCTGATCGCCGGCAGCTTCCCCGGCGGCTCGATCACCGGCGCGCCGAAGATCCGCGCGATGCAGATCATCGACGAGCTCGAACCTACGCGCCGGGCGCTGTATTGCGGCTCGCTGCTGTACCTGGACGTGCGCGGGGAGATGGACAGCTCCATCGCCATCCGCAGCCTGCTGGCCAAGGACGGGCAGATCAGTTGCTGGGGCGGCGGCGGAATCGTGGCCGACTCGGACTGGCAGGCCGAATACCAGGAGTCGATCACCAAGGTGCGGGTGCTGCTGGACACCTTGCAACAGCTCTGACGAAAGTCGCGGCTACATACAGCATCTGTAGCCGCTGCTGAGCTTGCGAAGCTGCGCCAAGGCCCGCAGGGCCTTCCAACGATGGCGGCTACCCGATCTCGCGGCCGCTGCGCGCCCGTGCGCAGCCTGCGGCAGCGGCTACACGAAGCCTGATCCCGTACGCTCCAGCCAGCGCGATTGCCACCGCACGCAGCCTGGTCGTTACAGGCTCAGGCTACGCTTGGAAGCCTTGAGGAACTCCTGCTTGAGCTCGGCGAAGCTGTGCACCGCCGGGAACTGCGGGAACTCGCGGATCACGTTGTCCGGCGCGTGGAACAGGATGCCGGCATCCGCCTCGCCGAGCATGGTGGTGTCGTTGTAGGAGTCGCCGGCGGCGATCACCCGGTAGTACAGGCTCTTGAAGGCCAGCACCGACTGGCGCTTGGGGTCTTTCTGGCGTAGCTGGTAGCCGGTGACGCGGCCGCTGTCATCGGTGACCAGGCGGTGGCACAACAGGGTCGGGAAGCCCAACTGGCGCATCAGCGGCTGGGAGAACTCATAGAAAGTGTCGGAGAGGATCACCACCTGGAAGCGCTCGCGCAGCCAGTTGACGAACTCCACCGCGCCGTCCAGCGGCTTGAGGGTGGCGATCACTTCCTGGATGTCCGAAAGCTTCAGGCCGTGCTCATCGAGAATGCGCAGGCGCTGCTTCATCAGCACGTCGTAGTCGGGAATATCCCGGGTGGTGGCCTTGAGGGATTCAATCCCGGTTTTTTCGGCGAAGGCGATCCAGATTTCCGGGACCAGCACACCTTCCAGATCGAGACAGGCGATTTCCACGAGACACTCCCATTGGTTCTGATTATTGGTATTGAGCGAGCAAAAGGACGGCCGAACTATAGGGTCTGTTGCCGTTTCGGCGCAAACCGCGTTGCCGCGTCAAATGGCGCCAGACTAGGCGTAGGACGTAGGCAATGGTCGCTCCCTTGCCAAGTCCTGCAACGACGCATGGCGCCATTTGACGCGCAACCCGAAGGGACGGGCCGGTTTTAGCGCGGCGCGTCGTTACTCGACGGCTCATTTGGAATGCCAAACCTCGCGTCTCGTGCCTAGCTCCGCGCTAAAACTGGCTCCGGCGCGGTCGCGGCGAAATGGCAACAGACCCTAGCGACTCGCCCCCATGGGCGCAACGCAGACGAACGCGCCAGGCCCCGGGGGATTTTGCTAAGATCGCCCTCCTATAGAGCGCATAGCGCCACCGACCTGTAGGAAACCGCCCTGATGACCCCATCGTTCGACGTCGCTGAACTCGCCGCGACCTATGCCAACAAATCCGCCCAGGACATCCTCAAGCTGGCCTTTTCCCAGTTCGGCGATGACCTGTGGATCTCCTTCAGCGGCGCCGAGGATGTGGTGCTGGTGGACATGGCCTGGAAGCTGAACAAGAACGTCAAGGTCTTCAGTCTCGACACCGGGCGCCTGCACCCGGAGACCTACCGCTTCATCGACCAGGTGCGCGAACACTACAAGATCGACATCGAGCTGATCTCGCCGGACCACAGCAAGCTCGAACCCTTCGTCAAGGAAAAGGGCCTGTTCAGTTTCTACAAGGATGGCCATGGCGAATGCTGCGGCATCCGCAAGATCGAGCCCCTGCGACGCAAGCTGTCCACCGTCAGCGCCTGGGCCACCGGCCAGCGCCGCGACCAGAGCCCGGGCACCCGCAGCCAAGTGGCGGTCCTGGAGATCGACAGCGCCTTCTCCACCCCGGAGCGCACGCTGTACAAGTTCAACCCGCTGGCACAGATGAGCAGCGAGGAGATCTGGGGCTACATCCGCATGCTCGAACTGCCGTACAACAGCCTGCATGAGCGCGGCTTCATCAGCATCGGCTGCGAGCCCTGCACCCGCCCGGTCCTGCCCAACCAGCACGAACGCGAAGGTCGCTGGTGGTGGGAAGAAGCCACCCAGAAGGAATGCGGCCTGCACGCCGGCAACCTCATC
>NZ_JBJJLO010000096.1:0-26837 GCF_046230915.1 Pseudomonas sp. KCJK8993 | reverse complement strand
CGCCTGGGCAGTTTGCAGGAGCAGACGGCCCGGGCGGGGGCTGCGATCAACCGTATCGGCGGCCAGGTCAGCCCGGCCCTGGGCAGCATCTTCCCTAGCGGTGCCCTGGGTGGGCTGGGCATGCCGGCAGCGGCCGCAGTGAAGCCGTTCCCGCACCTGCTGATCATTCACCCGCTACGCCCTGGTGCGCAGCCCTACTACTTCAACCTGGACACGGCGGCCTTCGACGAACTGCGCCGGCAGACGGCGTTTCGCTGGGCGGGTCAGGAGCGTCTGACCCGCAGCATTGCCCAGCAGGCTGTGGGGCAGGGGGACGACAAGATCACGCTCAAGGGAGCGGTGTTCCCTGGCTTCAAGGCCGGCCTCGGCCAGTTGCAGAAGCTGCGCAGCATTGGCCGGCGGCTCCAGCCCTTGAGCCTCACCACGGGGTATGGCGAGGTCCTGGGCACCTGGTGCCTGACCAGCCTGGAAGAAGAACAGAGCCACCTGCTGGCTGGCGGTGTGCCGCGTAAACAGGGCTTTTCATTGGAGTTCGTGAGCTATGGCGACGACCTGCAGAACGTCTAGCGGGGATCTGCTCGACACGATTTGCTATCAGTTCTACGGCCACCTGAACGGCAGCGTCGAGGCGGTGCTGGATGCCAACCAAGGGCTGGGCGATGAACCCCAGCCGTTCCGGGCTGGGGTGCTGATCGTGCTGCCGGATCTTCCGGCGGCGGTCGATGCTCAGGTGCTGCTATGGGACTGATCAATGATTCAACTCACAACCCCGCCAAGTGCGGGGTTTTTATTTCCTGGAGCTTGAGGCATGACCCCTATCTTTCGAGTTGTCGCCGATGGCCGCGACATCACCGCGCTGATCAATGACCGGCTGGTGACCCTGCGCACCTCGGACAAGCCGGGCATGGAGTCGGACGAGTTCGAATTGCGCATCGATGACCGGGCCCAGGCTGTAGCGCTGCCCAGCCGGGGCGCCAGTATCGAGGTGTTCATGGGCTACAGCGGCCAGGCCCTGGCCCGGCTCGGGCGCTACACCGTGGATGAAGTGGTGGTCAGCGGCCCGCCGGACACCATTGAGATACGGGGCAAGGCCAGCGATATGCGCGGTAGCGGCAAGACCACTCGCAGCGGCAGTTGGGAGGATGTGCCGTTGCAACAGATCGTGCGCGACATTGCCGCCCGCAACGGCTGGACGCCTGTGTGTCCGGTCACAACCAAGGTGCCCCGGATCGACCAGTTGAACGAGTCCGACTTTAACTTCATCACCCGCCTGGCCAAGCAATACGACTGCACGGCCAAGGTGGCCGATGGCAAGTTGTTGACGTTGCCGCGCCAGGGCGGGCAGAGCGCAAGCGGCAAGGTCTTGGGCGTGGTCACCATCACCCGCCGCGATGTGAGCCGCTACCAGTTCCGGCTTGGCGATCGCAGCACGCATAAAGCGGTGCAGACCAAGCATCAGGACAAGAAGAGCGGCAAGCTGCGGGTGGTCGACCTGGGCAATGACGACTCGCCGGATGGCATGCCGCCGGTGCACACCGACCGCCATATCTACCCGAACAAGTCCGCCGCAGAGCAGGCCGCCAAGGCCCGGCTGGCGGCATTCAACCGCAGCACAGCCGGTGTGCGCCTGGAGATGCCTGGCCGAACCGACCTGTTCGCCGAACGCATGATTTACGCACAGGGCTTCAAGGCCGGGCTCGATGGTGAATACCTGGTCGACTCGGTCGAGCAGGTGTTTACCCAGTCGGGCTGGAGTACCACCGTCGAATGCAACGGCGGCAAGAAGGGCAAGGCGAAAGCCAAGGGCAAGAAAAAGAAAGCCACCAAGCCGCTGCGAGTCGAGCAGCTGTAACCCATCACCACTGGAGAAACCACGCATGACGATCACAGTGCAGCAGTTGCTGCAAATCCTCCCCAACGCCGGCGCCAAAGCCGGCGTTTTTGTTCCTGCTCTCAACGCCGCCATGAGCAAGTACGCAATCATCACCCGGCTGCGCATGGCCGCGTTCATTGCCCAGATCGGCCACGAGTCCGGCCAGCTTCTGTACGTGCGCGAGCTGGGCAGCAATCAGTACTTGAGCAAGTACGACACCGGCACCTTGGCCGCTCGGCTGGGCAATACCCCGCAGGCTGATGGCGATGGCCAGAAGTATCGGGGGCGGGGCCTGATCCAGGTCACCGGCCGGGCCAATTATGAAGCGTGCAGCGAAGCGCTGTTCGGCGATTCGCGATTGCTCAATACCCCCGAGCTGCTGGAAAACCCAGTCTATGCCGCGCTGTCGGCAGGGTGGTTTTGGCAGAAGGCCGGCCTGAACACCCTGGCCGACAAGGGTGACTTTCTCACGATCACCAAGCGCATCAACGGCGGCACCAACGGCCTGGCGGATCGCCAGGCGCTGTATGACCGCGCCCTTAAGGTGCTGGCGTGAGGGCCCCGGGCTGGTTGTTGCCAGCCCTGGTGCTGGGGCTCGCCCTGGGCGGTTGGCTGGCCTGGTCCTGGCAGGCCAACGCCTACGGCAAGGCCCTGGCCGAACAGGCCGAGGCGTACAGCACGGACCGCGAGCAGGCCGCCACGGCGGTGATCAACTGGCAGGAAACCCAGCAGGACGCCCGACGTGCGCTCGAGGATCGCCTGCAAACAAGCGATGAAACCCACTACAAGGAATTGCGCGATGAACAAGCGAAGCAGGGGCGCCTGCGTGACCGGCTGGCTACTGCTGATCTCCGGCTGTCAGCCCTACTCAACGCTACCGCCTCGGGTGGTAGCTGTGGGCTGCCAGCCACCGCCAGCGCCAGCGGCGTGGTTCATGGAGCGGCGAGAGGCGAACTTGACCCAGCGGCTGCTCAACGAATTGTCGCCATCGCCGGTGACGGCGACCAAGGATTAATCGCTTTGGCGGCCTGCCAAGATCATGTACGCATGCTTAGCCATTAGTGTTGGTCTGATCTTTTGCGATTCTTATCTCATTCTGTCAAAAAGCCCCACAGTCACTGCCTGTCAGGACTGTGGGGCTTTTTTGTTGGCTCTGCCTTGAGTTCGCGCAGGCTGTTGCTGCATTGTTGTTTTTCTTTCATCACGGCAAGGAGCAGGCGATGTCTTTTGGGGACTTTATGACGGATAGCATCATAGTGCGAAAACAGAACGGTGACGTACTTGAAGGCTTGAAAGCGAGCGTACAGCGAGACGCAGTTTTTCTAGATCGTTCGGACGTACTCATTGAGCCCAGAGATCTGATTGAGCGGCGTATGTCCAATGGCGCTGTTGAGACTTTTGAAGTGGTTGACCCTGGATTTCAGGAAGCATTTCACGGGATTGATGCCCATTACCAAATGGCAGTTCGTAAGCTCGGCCTTCCCGAGGCCAAGCAGCGTGTTGAAAGTATTACCTACAACATCACTGGCCATAACGCCCGTATCAATAACGGCTCGGTTGACAACTCGACTAACGCTGTGAATATCGGTTCCGACTTGCGTGAGTACATCGACGGCCTGCGTCAGGCCATACAGACACTGACCGACGCTCAGCAAAAACAGAACGCGCTAGAAATCGTCGATGCGGTTGAAGGGCAGCTTGCAGCGCCGAAGCCTAGCAAGGCGGTTGTATCGACCCTTCTTAAGGCACTACCTCATCTGGCAAGTATCAGCACGCTTGCCTCTGCGATTGTCTCCGCGCTCTGACGAGCATCGAAAAATGGTGATTTTAACTCTGCGGATGGAGCTGTTGCCGAGTTGCTGATTGCTGGCCTAAAGCGGCCTGAGCGGAGATAGGAAGGCGTTCCAACAGGCAGAGCGGCTTCAACAACTCTGAAATCAAGGCCCCGACATAGTCGGGGCTTTTTTCATATCAAGTGAGTTAGTTGGGGGCGGTCGCGCTCAGGCTCATGCTCGGTCGATCAGTTCCGCCCCGTGATTCCTGACGTTTCCGACGGCGTTGCTTACCTTGAACCATTCGAATGCCTCTGCCGCTTCGCCCTGCTGCAGCGCCATCTGTTCGGCGCGCTCCTTCGGTGTGGCCGGATCGAGCCATTCTCGGGCCAGCTCCGGCGCAAGGACCACCGGCCGGCGGTCGTGAATATCGACCATACCGCCCTGAGCGTCGGCGGTGAGATGATCACAAAACCGTCGTGCTCCCCGTGACCTTCATATGGCTCCGGAAGCTGACCGATTGAAGCGCAGAGGATAGGGGAGCCGTCGCGGTGGCGGATGAGGTAGGGCTGCTTCTTCGGGTCACCTTCGTCTACCCACTCGAACTAGTTGTCGATAGGACATATGGCCCGGTGCGGCCATATCTGGCGGAAGAAAGGCCCGTGGGCCACTTTCTCGACCCTGGCATTAATCGGCGCGGCCCGGTCCGTTGCCCAGTGCGGCCGCCAGCCCCAACGTCACAGGGTCTGCATAAAGCATATCGCCAGCAACGTGGAAGAGGGCGAGCTGCATCGTCGGCGCTGCGTTGTACCGTCCCAGCGGCTGGTCACCGATATTATTTATCAGTGCCCCAGGCATGCTCAGGGCTGCAACAAAGTCGTGAATGCCGCTGTATTGTGAAAGTCGTCCGCACATAGCTCGCCCGCCTATCAGATTTCTCCTACATGAAATTGACCGAAAGTCATCCGCAAAGTTAACTGTATATTCGTACAGTTATAAGAAGTCGTGCGTCATGAGTTATGTCATTTTGGGTCCTGTTTCCGAAGGCGGCCTCAAGCTGCCCCTTTGTCTATTCCAGGTGCCAGCCGGGCGAGTACACCGGCGATCTCTTCGCCGTGACGCAACCATCGGAAACCGACAAGGTGATGAAGTTCTGGACCAAATCAACAATCGCTGGGGGAGGGGTACACTCCGCGCTGCCAGCGCCCCTACCAACCCCGATTGGGGTATGCGGCGGGAGATGATGAGCCAGAGCTATACGACGAAGCTTGATCAGCTTTGGAAGGTGTCCTGCAACTGATCTGCTTGAGGTATAGTCAGCGTCGCCTGTCAAGCCATCACCCTGGTTGTCACCGATTCAAACCGCGCACAGGCCGGGAAAAACCTGCTCCTTAATTAAACTTTAAATTTACTGAGCAAAAATACAAGGATAGATAAATGCCAACAATCACATGCAGTAATGATGAATGTGGTCAAGATATTGATTTTGATATATCCAGCCTAGATATTGAACAATCAGAGTCATCTGGGAACCATACGACCCAGTACTCAGGTTCAGGCACTTTTGAATGCGCAGACTGCGGCACAGAGACTGAAGTTAACTGTGTCTGGGATGAGGTAGATGACACAGGTGAAATACTGAGCTTTGATATAATTTAAACGCTAAATCTAAGCGGATACGGTCGGTATCAGAACTCTGGTTTGCATTTGCCGACCTGTTGTTGGTTAGGGCGCTGAGGGCGTAAGGCAAAAATGGGGCAATCTGTACGCCAATCAATGCCATTTGATACCAAACGACGATCCATCTAGCTTTGTCAGAAAAGCTCTACAGCCCTAGTTCTTCGGGGCTGTAGGGTAATGCCCGAGTAGAGTCGGCGTATACATGGAGCATGTCAAATAGAAAGCGTTATAGTCTTAAAGTTTGCCGATGCAAAAAAATCTGTTGGTAAAAATGTCAAACAGGTGCGGGACAAAGCCGCTTAATAATGTCAGTTACCATGGTGTCCAGTCCTTTTGCTATGCCCTCCACATTTTCGATATGAGTCAATAATTCTGAAGGCGGAACAGGTTCGCGCCCTTCTCCGTGGGCGATTAAATTACGGATTCGAAGTAGTTCTTCAATAGCATGGACATAACCAATTTTTCTCCGCTTTCGAGAAGGTGCCCACTTTGAATCAATAACGCGAAGTATCTGATCTATAAGTATTGGGTTGTGGTTTTCGCTGTTTTGAGAAACTTCCTCTGAAATTTTTAATCGCAACTGCTCTGACTGCGATTCAAGAGTATAGGTTGATGCTATTCCGAAGTCTGTTATTGAAAGTTTGTCAATTGCTGCGTCTATCCCAATTCTTGAGAAAATTGATTCTATTGTGTCTACGGTAGGGTTTCCTCCTGTGTTTGATAATTTCTTTTGGTCAAGTTTATAGCTTGTACCAAGTCGAACACTTTCTTTTAATTTAGCAGAGGCTGGAATTTTTTTCTGTAAGTTGGATATGCTAGTAAGGTGTTCAAGGGCTGTGACAAATAGAGAGTCCGGAAGAAGATTTATGTCTATTTTTTCGTCATTAAGAATTTCAATAAACTCTGTAATAAGATCTCGCACGTACCCTTCGAAATAGCCGCAAAGCAGGACCAAACCTGCTCTGGTCATTGCGTTACCTTTCTGCCGGCCTTCTGATGTCATTGTTAGCAGTTCAGACTCTGCACCGGCTGCTAGTAATAGGATATCGTGAAGGCTATCACCCAATGTTAAAGTACATTGCACGGTCTGATCTCTTAGGCAAGGACTATTTCAGTCAAAGTACTATTGCGGCGAAGAACCTTCGATTTCTGCGACGTTCCCTGGAAGACGCTATCAGTGTAAGTTTCCTTGGTAAATGCAGATAGAATACGGTTTCTCAGGTCGTCTGGGATCGGGTTGCCATTCTCCAATAGTTTTGAGACGGATATCATTTGAGACTCAAAGATAGATCCATTTATCAGATTTCCAGCGAACCTTGAGTTGGTTGGGTCACTAATATTTAATGGCTTTCTAAAAGCTACGCCTGGACCAAGGTGCTGATATATGGTTTCGACAGTTTTGTTGAATAGATTGGTGTAAAAGTCGATTTTTTCACTGCTTATTTCTCTGTTTTCTTCCATGAAGTTGTTGAGGTGTTCAGTGTAGTTGTCTGAATATTGAGTCTCTGGCGTCATATTCCGATATGCAAAAAATCTCAAAATAAGCTCAATATCTGTCATGTTGCGTTTTGATGTATCTGGTAAGGATATCATCTCTTGAAATTTTACGTTCGCGGAGAGCTTTTTCAGGGTTCTGCTTAGTGATCCGTTATAAATGCAGTTGCGAACTTCCTGAGCTGTCAATTCAGAGCTACCAGTATTCAGTCGTTCGAATACTTCAAACTTCAGTGTTGCGTCGGACTCGTTAAGAACTACGATGCACCGAATCGGGCGTTTAGCGATTAATGATCTGTCGTCTCGCTCTAAAGATATGTATGATTTTTTGTTGAGATCTGGGCGTAATTTAAGACCATTCAGTTCAAGTGGGGGGAGGATGCTATCAGGATATAGAAGCTCTGCTTCGTCCGGTTTTATATAGCGAAATAATGAAGCAAGTCGCTGCTGCCCATCAATTACGCTGAAGTTTCCGTCAGTTTCTTCAGCGAAGTACAGGACTGGTACCGGAATATTTAATGCAATAGATTCAATAAATCTGGATGCCTTGTCGTCAGGCCAGCGATAGTTTCGTTGATAGTCGGGATCCAGCTTCAAATCTCCTTCTATGATCATCTCCATAAGTGTGCGTACTGCATAATCATAAGGTTGTATTAGTACTTTTCGCTCTTTAACCTTTTCATACGGTGCATCATTTTTGTTATCTTCGACTGCGCTATTCTGCATATCGTCATTCTGTTCTGACATTGTGTTCTCTCAGTTTTAGGTAGGTTGCGAAGTCTATAATAGATATTTTATTAGATCGCTGCAGAGATAATATATCCAGTTTGCCGCTGTTCCGGCAGTCTCAATCCGCGTTGTAGATGCCACGAATCCTTATTGTTGCTAGAAAGAGGGGGTATTACAAATGTGAATAGAGTAGCGCAGTTGGCATGCAGGTGGTTGCTATCGCTAGCTGAGGCAGCAATCGGGCGCCATGTCCCTATCAGTCTTGTTTTGCGCATCCTCCGGTCCGTCGGCCTTTACCTTCTCTTTGCTTAAGTTTTGCTACAGCAAAGATATGCAATTCATTAAGCTTCTGAAATTTATATAGTTTTTTATTGGATGCGCCCGATCCATCATCGGTGCAACGCTAAACCGCCGGGACAGCGTAGGGCTTGGATTTACTGGGTTTGAAGCTGAATTCTGGACCATTTTGCTCTACGTGTTTCCGGTGTGTTTTGGGGCGTTTTCAGGTGTTCTTACGAGGGGCCATCCAGGGGAGGGCGGCTACCACGTCGGATATGGCGACTATCCGGGCAAGAAAACTAGCAGATGGGAAGGTGAGCTATACCGCTCGGATCCGCATCAAACGAAATGGACTGCAAGTTTACCAAGAGAGCCAGACCTTCGCCCGAAAACAGGTCGCCCAGGCCTGGGCGCGTAAGCGCGAGGCTGAGCTTGACCAGCCAGGCGCCATCGAGCGGGCAAGTCGCCAAGGCGCAACGATTCAGCAAGCTCGTCGCAGGGCCTGTACCAGTTGCCCAGCCACCAGGGTTTCTACCGCGCCTTCGTCGGCGCCTGCCGCAAAAACGGCGCAGCAAGCCGATCTGTCGCCATCGCAGATTCGATAAACCGCGATCACGCTGCCTGGTCCGCAGCCTGTATGCCCGCCAAGGAAGAAACCGCCCTCGATTGAGCCCTGCATGACACCCAGACCATAGCCGGGCTCGATCCATGGTCGCCCCGGAGTCGGGCCGCCCAGGATTCGAGCTGTCTGCATTTGCTGAAGCAGGTCCGCTGAGAAAAGCTGCCCGCAGAGCAAGCGATCCAAGAATAGCGCCGCTTGCGAAATCGGCCCGATCAGCAGGCCGTGATAGACCCAGGCGGGGTCGTAGTTCGAGGCGTTTCCTACTGCCGTTGCCTGTAGGTCCGCTGCTGTTTTAGCAAAACGGACATTCGACAGCCCCAGGGGCGCCAGTACACGTTGAGTGACCGCATCACCCAGTTCAAGGTCGGTCACTCGCTCAATCAGCCTGCCCACCAACAGATAGCCAACGTTCGAGTATCGCCAGTGGGTGCCCGGAGCGTATCGCAGTCGAGCCCCGTCAAGGCGTTGCAACATTTCCGCCGCTGGCCAAGCGGGTTCATTGTTGGCAACGGCGGTGTGATACTCCGCCAGCTCGCCATAGTCGGCCAGACCTGCTTCATGTCGCAGTAGCTGGCGTAATGTGAAGGCTCGCTCGGGAACAGGGGCGTCCAGCTGCAACAGCCCGTCACGCACCAACGTCAGGGCGGTCGCCGCCAGGACTGTCTTGGTGAAGCTCCACCAGGGGGCGATCAGCTCCGGGCCATCAGGCGTGGCAGGCTTACCATTTGCTATGAGCGAGCTGAACATGGATTTCCTTGATGTTGAGCGGTTCGACAAAATACCCCATGCACGCTCATTCCCCGAAGACCCGCGATCCAGATAGGCGCTGGCAACGGACAAGCGATCAAGCCCATCTTCGATATACGCTAGCGGCAATTGGCTAGCATGGACTCGGCGTTGTGGCTGAGCCAAAGTTCCGAGGTTTTCCCCTACGCCACATGCACATGGAGTGAATGTCATGCCTTCGATCAAGCTCGCCAGCCTCGCCATCGCCGTCCTGGCTCTTACGGCCTGCGCCGTGCCTGGCACAACCAGCAACCAGGACAATGAGGTCAAGCTCGCCGCGCAACGGTTGATTGGCCAACCTGCCCAGAAAGCCTTCGAATTGTTCGGCAAACCCGACCAGGGCATGGGGCCCTCGTCCTATGGCAGCGGTGGTTTCTATGCCTGGAACCGGGTGCAGACCCATTTGGGGCCCGACAAGGTATTCGTACAGACCGGTACCGAGTATGTCGGCCAGCGTGAGACCTTGGTTGGTGTCGGCGGCCAGGGTGTCAGCGGTGTGATGCCGGTGAGCAGCGAGGCCGTCTATCGCAAGACGGGGTACTACGAGAACCAGACCGTGCTGGACTACTTCTGCAGCATCACCCTGTATACCGACAGCAAGAACATCATCACCAACGCCAGCGTGGTCGATTGCCAGGATCGCAAACGCTAGATCCGCTGCGTATCGCCCAGGAGCATCAACCCTGGGCAGTTTTCCTCATCCCGCCCGTTGGTTCTCGCCCAACGCCATGTCGCCAGTCTGTTCGCGGCTGCTGGTTCAGCTACCTGGATGCGTCTCGCCTTGCCTTCTTGACGGCTGGGGCCACCACGATTTTATCCATGAGGGTATCGGTACCTGTCTTCTTTATCCCCCGGTTGCAGCGGTGCCCTGGCCGGGGTCAGCCTCGAGCCTTACATGATCGCCGGGTGCGCCAACTCGAAGCGTTTCGCCCATGAATTGGCTTTACGAAACGATAGGGTATCGTCCAATGGTTCGCGAAAGGCCAGTGCCTGCTCCATGAGCCAGGGAATATCCGCCGTATTTTCGCTGAGGAACACTCCAGGGGTACCGCGGCGGTTGATCATTTCTCCGAACGTGGTGCTGACCACCGGCAACCCCAGCGCCCGATACTCGTAATACTTGATCGGGTCGACGAAGCGAGTGAGGTCGTTGCGCTTGAAGGGGATCAGCCCGACAGCGAATTCGGTCATGGCCTGCAGCGCATTGGCGTGGGACAGCGCCGGCAAACGGCGTACGTTGGCCGGCAGAACGGTTGGCGCAGCGCCATGCTGGGGGCCGATCAAGCGTACTTCGGCATCGGGAAAGGCCAGTGCCAGGGCCTGCACGAAATCCCAGTCGAACCATTTGGCCAAGGTCCCGACATAGCCGAACACGGGGGGCGTTGTAGCGTTCCTGGAGCGGCGCAGTGGTAGTGCGGGCAAGCGTTCGGTGGCGCAGGCATTGAACAGCAATTGCGTGTGGACCCTTTGTCCTTGCCAGTAGCGTTGCAATGCCGAGCAGGAAGCCAGGGTGATGTCCACGGCCCGGGCGGTTTCGTGTTGGCTGCGACTCATGGCGCGGCGCGACCAGCCCCGGTAGAAGGCCGGTACGTTGTCCATGGCGTCGTAGAAACTGTTGTAGAAAACCGGCTCGCGCAACAACTGCAAGGCCAGCCTGGACGGCTTGCCTATGCCCAGTAGCGCGGCGTCCTGGGCGAAATCCCGTACCTGGCGCAGCAGATCGCGCCAGAGCAGTCTATTCAGCCACCCCGACCCGGGCAGCGGTTCTATCGGCAAGGCGCGCGGGCTGGCCAGGGTCAGCCAGGCGGGCTGTGGCTCAGGTGGTCCCTGGAGCGGGCGTTGGCCGAGCAGGTCGGTGATTCCCGGAAGGCGCGTGGCGTAAGGCTCGACCCACAGCACCTGGGCCTGGGTCGCAGCGTGGTATTGGCGGACCAATTCGTGGGGGCGTTGGGCGAAACTGTGCCAGCTGACGGGCGAAAGATAGACCAGCCTCATGATCTCTCCCGGGACGCATGGGGCACCCACGAGCGTTTCCACTTGGCTTCATAAAGCGCCTTGTTGCGGTTGAACAGCTGCTGGCGCTGGCGCTCGGGCATCCGGTCGAACGACGCGGACAAGTGGTGGTGGATGAACACGTCCTCGGCGAACGCACAAGACAAGCCGACTTGCTCGACCCGCCGGCAATAATCGTCATCTTCGAAGAATCCCAGGCCGAAGGCCTCGTCCAGCGGGCCAACGCGCAGGTAGGTCGAGCGCGACAGCATCACGGCGAAGAACCCCAGGGTGGCGCAGGGCACCAGGTGGCCGATGTGGCGCCAGGTGTATTGCCGCGCACGAGCGGGCATGTGTTCGAGACTCCGATAGCCGATGTCGATCTTCGCCTCGTTGCCGATGTTGTTGGTCACCGGCCCGACTAGGCCCAGCCCGGGATTGCGTTGCAGGTGTCGGCGCAGGCTCTGGGCCCAGCCGCTGGTGACTTGGGTATCGTTGTTGAGCAATGCCAGGTATTCGCCTCGGGCTTGGGCCAGGCCCAGATTGTTGGCGGCAGCGAAGCCCAGGTTGCTGGTATTGAGAATCAGCTGGTGCCCACCGCGGGCGGCCCACTGTCGCAGGAACTCGACGCTACCGTCGGTGGAGGCATTGTCGACGACGATGAGCTCCAGTTCCCGACCCAGGGGATCGGCGTCCAGGCTCGCCAGGCAGTCGCGGGTGAAGGCGAGGTTGTTGCAGGTCACCACGATCACGCTGATCAGCGGTTGTGGCTGGGGTATCTCGGCCAGGTCCAGCAGGGTCCGCACCCTGTGGTTCCAGGTCTGTTGCCGGGCCAAGTCCTGGCGTTGCCGGGCCGCTGCGCTCAGCTCGGGTTCGTCCAGGGCCTGAGCGATGGCGGCGACGAAGGATTGCGCATCCCCGGCGATCCTCACCAGGGGGGTAAATTCATGCAGCTCGGGCAGGTCCACCGCGACCACCGGCTTGCCTGCGCTCAGGTACTCATAGACCTTCACCGGGTTGGTGGCCAGGGTCAGCGCCTGGATCCGAAATGGCAGGATGCACACGTCGAATGCATGCAGGTAGGCGGACAGTTGCGTATAGGGGATTTCGCCGGCCAGCCTGACATTGGCGTGGCTGCGCAGCCGCAGGCCGACTTCTGCCGTGTCAGCGCCGATCAACAGCACCGTGCAATCGGCGAAGGCCTGGGCGATGGTCGATACCAGTTGCACGTCGAACCAATCAGCCAGCGCTCCGTAGTAACCGATCACCTTGCGGCCGTTCGGATCCTGGTGGCGGTGCTGGGGAACAGTCGAGAAATATTCGAAGTCGGCAGCGTTGCGCAGTAGGGCCTGTCGACGCTCGGCTAGGGTTGGGCACTGTTGCTTCCAGTGTTGCGCGAGCCACGCCGAGGCGAACAGGGTCAGGTCCGCCTCGTCCAGCAGTTGCCGCTCCAGTGGCAGCAATCCAAGGGCGTTGTTGCCGAAGCCCTGGTGATGGTCCATGCAGTCATAGACCAGGCGGTTGTTGGGCAGCAGCCTGGCCACCGGGAACCAGAAGGGGTGCTGGACCAGCGAGACCACCCACGGCGAGTCTACCCAGCCGAGGAACTCACCGAGGCTGCGGCACAGTTGCCTGATCGTCGCGGCGTCGGGCGGGGCTTGGTAGATCACCGGTGCCTTGCAAGCGAACAGGCGCACTTCGAACAGCCGGCCCTGGCGATCCAGGGGGCGTACGCTGAAGCCATCGCGCAGGTCGTCTACCAGGCTCGAAGCGATGTAGAACACCCGCCGCCCTTCGAGGCTCAGGCCATGGGCCAGCTGTTGTGGGCGCTGATAACGCAGGTCCCAGTCGATGGCTCCCCACACCAGGTAGTCGGG
Organism: Pseudomonas sp. KCJK8993; assembly: GCF_046230915.1. Taxonomy (NCBI): domain Bacteria; kingdom Pseudomonadati; phylum Pseudomonadota; class Gammaproteobacteria; order Pseudomonadales; family Pseudomonadaceae; genus Pseudomonas; species Pseudomonas sp. KCJK8993. The sequence continues at coordinate 13,733 of NZ_JBJJLO010000096.1, read as the reverse complement.
CAATGGCGTCGGTGCCGCCGGTACTGTACCTGGCGCGGGGATGAACGGCCGGTTTGCCCTTTGGTAGCGGCGCAACGCTCGCCAGGCTGGCAGCCAGGCGCTGCGGTACAAGCGCCGTACCAACACCTTGACCGGCGCCGGTAGCGGCCAGCGCTGGTAGGCACTGCGCAGGTGTTTGAGCAGCTCGACTGCTGCGGGTTGGCTCATTGCCAGCCTCTTGTCACAGACGCTCTCAATGGTTGGCGCCCCAGGGTTTCGGGGTCGCGGCCACGATCACGAAATCGCTGTGCAGCGTTCCCGATTCGATCAAGCCATCCTCGATGTCGAAGAGCATTTGCAGCACTCGCATGGCCTGCGGATCGTCATCCCGGAAGTTGCCGGCAATGCCATGCAGCAAGAATTGCAGCAGGGTGCCGCCACAAGGGTTGAAGGCACGGATATCGAAATGTTCCTGGACCACCCGCAGGATGTCCTGGGAACGCACGGCCTCCGAAGGGTCGACCTTCACCACCTCCAGCGGATCGGGCAGTGGCACCTGGTGTTGCACCTGGCCATAGGAACCCTGGACGAAGGAATGACGCATCGAGGGTGGAATCAGGGCGAACGCGTGGCTGATGGCTGCGCGCTGGGTTTCGTCGAAAGCGAAGTGATTGGCGCCCACGTACTCGTTGAGAAACAGCCAGCCATCGGGCTTCAGCGCCTGGCGGACATTGGCGCAGACGCTTTCCAGTTCACGGATGTGGTGCATGGAGCCGTTGAACCAGACCGCGTCGTAATGGGCGCTGGGCAGCGTCGTACGCTCGACATCGACCTGTTGGTAGTCGATGCTCCCGGCGCCCAGGGCTGCCGCCTGGGTCCTGGCGGTATCCAGGGCAGCGGGCGCGATGTCCAGGGCGTCGCAGTGCTGGAATGCCTTGAGGTTGTACAGGTCGCGCTCCAGGTCCCCGGTACCGCAGCCGACACTGAGCATGCGGGCCACGGGCAGGCGGTCGCCGAAAAAGGTGTCCAGGCAGTAGGACACCCAATAATCATGGCCGCTGCCTGCGGTAGCCTTCTGCTGGTGGCGTCGCTGGATGGCCGGTACCGCACGCCAGTAGACGTCCGCGGAAAACGGGTCCGAGCCGGCCTGGTTCTGCGACCAGTGTTCAGCGGTCCTGGCCTTGCGCCGCTGCTCTTCGGTTTCGTCGTCCACAGCCGTCGGGGAGGGCGCTACCGGCCCACTGAGTCTGTTGATGATGTTCTTCAGCACGCTTGGCCTCTTGTTCTGGTGGGAGCCGATTAATGGGTTCAGTCAGCGACACTGGATCTCGGAGCGTCCGTTTCCTCCTCCCTGGGTAGTGACTTGTGGGGCTTCCAGGTGCCCCACTTGCTTTCGAAATAGGCCTGGTTCCTGTCCCACAAGCGCTGGTACTCGCCCGTAGGAATCAAGGCCTTGAACGAGGCCTGGCCGTAGTGATGGATGAAGGCGTCCTCGGCGCATACGGTGCGCCAGCCCGCTGCCTGTACCCGGCGGCTGTAGTCATCGTCCTCGAACATGCCGATGCCGAAGGTTTCGTCGAGCCAGCCCACCTGCTCCAGCACCTCGCGGCGCAATGCCACGCAGAACATGGCGAGCATCGGGATATCGAAGCAACGCCCGCGATACTGGCTCGCGCGGCGGTTGGCGAAATCTTCCAGGCCATCGAGTCGCTGGTAGTCGATCCGGACCTTGGCTTCGTTGCCCACCGCATTGGTGGTGGGGCCCACCAGGCCGATCCCGGGGTCGGCCAGGTGGCGCAGCAGGGGCGTCAGCCAACCCCTGGGGACCACGGTGTCGTTGTTCAGCAGTACCAGGTAATCGCCCTGGGCAAGCCGCAGTCCCTGGTTGTTGGCGGCAGCGAAGCCGAGATTGCGTGGATTGAGGACGATGTTCACCCGCGGTTCGGTGCGGGCCAGGTAGCGCAGATAGTTGCGGGTGTCGTCGCTGGAGGCATTGTCGACGATGATCAGTTCGAGGTTGGGATAGGCGCCGTTATCCAGCAGGCTATCGACACAGCCTCGGGTCAGCTGGACATTGTTGTAGGTGACGACCACCACCGAGACCTTCGGATACAGGGCCACCAGCGCGTCGCGGGTGTCCTCGAAGCGGTGCCGCCAGTCGTTGGCCCTGGCCAGTTCGATGCGCCGCTCCCAGCGCTGGGGGTCGGTTTCCTCCAGGGCCTTTTCGATCTGGGTCACGAAGCCTGGAGCTCCTTCGGCGAAGTACAGGTAGGACGCGTAGAGCTGCATTTCCAGGAGCGGCACCGAGACCACCGGCTTGCCGGCGCTGATGAATTCGTAGAATTTCACCGGGTCCACGGCATGGGTCACGTTGTACAGGCGGAACGGAATGATGCAGACGTCGAACCGATACAGGTACTGCGGCATCTGGGCGTAGGGTTGGCGCCCCGTCAGGTGTACGTTGGGCAGCCGGTCGAGGCCGGCCAGGTCGTTGACGAACACGTCGCCGACCAGTACCAGGTTCCATTCTGGCCGTTGCCGGGCGATGGCCGCGATCAGTTCCAGGTCGACCCATTCGGCCAGCGCGCCATAGAAACCGATCACTGGCCCCGGCAGGTCGGCGAGCAAGGCATTGGGCGCGCAATGGCGGGCGAAGAATTCGAAATCCACGCCGTTGCGCACCAGCACGCAACGGCGGCACCGGCTGGCCCATTTGTCATGCAGCACCGAAGCGGTGACGGTGACCAGGTCGGCTTGTTCCACCAGCACTTGTTCCTCGGCCAGCAACGGGGCGCCGATGTTCGGGAAGTCTTGCCATTCGTCCATGCAGTCGTACTGCACCAGCCAGCCTCGCTCCTGACGCAGGTGCAAGGCCAGGCGAGTCCAGTAGGGCAGGTGGATCACCGACACGGCAGTCTTGATTCGGAAGTCGGCGGCCAGGGCCTGCAAGGCCTCGAGGTTGCTGCGCAGGTTGCCCGAGGTGATGCAGGTGGCGTAGGGATCCTGGGATGAGTGCCCGCGCAGGTGCACCTCGTAGACTCTCGGAGCCACTTCCCGTACCTGATATGGCTGTCCAGGCGTAGGGGCCAGGACGATATAGAACACCCGATAGCCATGGGCGGCGAATTGCGTCATCAACTGCTGGGGGCGCTGGAACCTGGCTGACCAGTCGATATTGGCAAAGCACAGGAGGTCGAATGGCTCCTGGCTGTCCGGCGGCGTCGGTTGTGCGCCAACAGGGGCCGGTACGGGTTCCGGAGCAGGTCTGGGTGCCAGCAACCGTGGGGTTGGCGCCATGGGCAGCGGGTACTCGCTGCCACTGCCTACGGCTCCGTGACGCAGCAGTTGCATGAGCATCCGTAGTGGGCGGGTCAGGCGCCAGGAGCGCGAGCGCCGCATATGCTCGATATGTGCCAGGGCGACATCGCGCTCGACGATCGCCTGGGCATGTTCCTGTATTGGCGTTGGCGACGATCCTGGCTTATTCATGCTGGCTCACATAGGTGTGCAGGGGCGTCTGGTCATCTGCTGGCCACATGGAGCTCTGCGACCCAGGTCGGTAGAAGGTCACGGTCATGCTGCGGCGCGAGGTCCGGCAACTGTCCGCCACCGGCGAGACCGCATGCCATGAGCTTTGGCCCCGTACCAGGAGCGCTGAACTGCCCACCAGTGGCGGGATCACCGCGACGATGTCTTGCGGGTCCGCCGAGCGCAGGATGTTCAGGCAGCCGCCATCCTCGACCCTCCACGTATCGTTGAAGTAGAGGATGTGGGTCACCAGCTTGTCGTCCAGGTCCAGGTGCGGACCCAGGCAAGCCTGGGGACCGTAATGGAAGACGTTGACCTCCATCGGTGCCGTACGCAGGTCCATGTCGGCCAGCATCGACACGGCCAGGCGATAGGCCGGTCGGGTCAGTTCGGTGGCCAGTTGCAACCAGCTCGGACTCAGGCCCTGGGCGTGGACTATCCGTCCGGTGCCCAGCTCCACCAGTTGCCGTGCCTGGTATTCGTAGTCCTTTTCCCCGCCATAGCCGTAGACCCGCTTGAACGCATCGTGGGGGTAGCTGGCCGCCAGCGCGGCTGCATCCTCGGCCGAATACAGGCCGTCGATCCGGCCCCAGCGAAAGGGCTGCTGGTGCAAGGGTTGGTGGGCGAGCATCTTCAGGTCCAGCAGCATGTTCTTCCTCCTTGAATCCATGTCATGTGAGACGCAGTGTTGCGGTGCCACGCAAGGAGCCGGGGGCCACGGCCAGTCACATTCGTCGTGGGACTGGTCCGTGGCGGGCCATTGTCATTCCTGGAGCGGTTGCAACTGCCGCATTTGCCGGCGCAGCTCATCGAGTTCGGCGCGCTGGCGCAGGCATTCCTCACGCCACTCCTGTTGTTGGCCTTCCAGCAGGTTGGGCAGGTCTTGCCAGAGCCGGTTCATCCATTGGCCGGTGGGCCGGCGACCTTGGCGGATCAGCTCGGCCACCTTGTCCCAGTGCTTGCGCAACTGCTCCCTGGCCGCTTCCAGGCGGGGGCAGGAGGAGGGTGGGCGCAGGCGTTCGAGGAACCACTCCAGGGCAATGGGTTCACCGCTTGGCAGTGGGTAGATGCCCTGGTAGTCGAGCAGGGCGGTGTATTTGCCCTGGTGCAGGTTGGCCGAACAGAAGATGGGAACGCCGAAAGCCAGGGCAGTGATCGCCAGGTGATAGCTGTGGCCGATCACGCCTTCGGCATGTCCGAGGATTTCCGCCAGCAACAGCGGCGCAGGCCAGTGGGGTAGGGTTACCGCTCGCGGCAGGTCGTCACCGAGGATCGATTCGTGGTCGCCCAGCACCGGACCTATGGGCAGCAGCAAGAGTTGCCATTGCTCAAGTTCGGTGCCTTGGGTTTTCCACAAGCGCAGGAAGTTCTCCAGGCCCGCGATCGTATGCACCACCAGGTATCGGCGGCCCAGGCCCGCTTGTTCGCACAAGCGCCGATATTCGGCCGAGGGTCGTTGCAGGTCGATGAGGTTGGCCAGGCCGAAGGCGGTATCCGGCAGCACCTCGACCTGCGCTTGTTCGCTGAGTGCCGACAAGGCTTCCTGGGACAGCGTGTCGCGCACCCTGACGTGAGGGCTGAGTTCCAGGGTCAGTTTGAGCAGCGGTCGGGCCCAGGACGGGATCTCGTTGCAATGCATGCCCGGGGCATTCCAGATCAGCGGCACATCGTGTTGCAGGGCCAGCAGGGCGGGCGACAGCCAGTAGCCGGTGGGGTGGTGGATCCGCGGCGTCGGTGGGTAATAGCCGACGGCCACCAACTTGTCGAAGCGAACGATGAAGCCGCCGCCGATCAACACCCCATCCAGGGAGTCCACCAGATCGGGCAGCTCGCTCACCGAGGTCACGTCATAGGGCCACTGCGGGGTGCGGCGCTGGTGGTAAGAGAAGGGGTGCAGTTGTACCGGTCCCAGGCGCGCCTGCAATTCGCGCTCGGCAATGATGGGGAACAGCAGGTCGCCGTAGTTGGCTACATCGAAGGTACCGAAGATCGCTACCTGCCAAGGTTCATCCGCTGGACGGGGGGCAGGCGCGGTGATATTCGGTTGCTCCGGCTCGACCGTCCTGATGTCCAGGTCGACCAGGCCGAGGAAATGCTTGTCCCCCGGCAATATATCGAAGGCCAGGGGCGCTACTTGTTTTTCGATCAGTTGGGACGTCTCCTCGGTTTCGCCATTCATCAGCTTGAGGGTCACGTGATAACGCCCGGGCGCCAGGTTGGCGGAAAATCCCAGGCGTGTGCTGGCGCGGCACCAGCCTTGCAGTGGTGCCTGGCACACCAAGGCCACGTTGGCTCCGCCGACCACCAGCAATCGTGCTTCCTGGATCGTCAGGCTGAGGTTGGGACGCGAGACCTGGTCGCTGACCAAGGCCTGGATCTCGATTTCCACTGGATCGCCATGGACGAAACTGCAGTATGAGGTTCCCGTGACGCTGAACAGCGCCGACGCGATCTGGCCCTCGTCGGTGCCGAAGGCGATGCCCTGGCCCTGGGCGAGCGCAGGTTTGGCGATGACCTGGATGGCACCGCCGCTGGTCCAGCGTCGCTGCTCGTCGCGCATGTCCAGCAAATAGAGTTCGGCCATTTCCTCAGGTGCGCCACTGCCCCGGACTTCGCCGTTGCGCAGGTACAGGACCCGGTTGCAGAAGCGCTTGACCATGCTCATGTCGTGGGACACGAACAACAGCGTGGTGCCCTGGTGGGCCAGTCGCTCGAGGCGCTCCAGGCACTTGAACTGGAACGAAGCATCGCCGACGGCCAGCGCTTCATCGACGATCAGGATGTCTGGCTCGACGCACACCGAGACGGCGAACGCCAGGCGCACCAGCATGCCGCTGGAATAGGTCTTGGTCGGTTGGTCGATGAATTCGCCAATGTTGGCGAAGGCCACTATCTCCTCGAAGCGCGCTTCTGTTTCCTCGCGTGTGAGGCCTAGCACCGCGGCGTTGAGATAGACATTCTCGCGGCCGCTGAACTCCGGGTTGAACCCTGATCCCAGTTCCAGCAGGGCGGCGATCCGTCCGTGTCTGGTCACGCTGCCCGAGGACGCGGCGGTGATTCCGCAGATCAATTGCAGCAGGGTCGACTTGCCGCTGCCGTTGCGGCCAATGATGCCCAGGCTCTCGCCCTTGCGAATCTCCAGCGAGACATCCTTGACCGCCCAGAACGAGCGATAGCGCTGCCTGCCGTTGGGTAACAGCATCTGCAGCAGGCGATCCCGGGGTTGTTCATAGATCTGATAACACTTGCTCAGGCCCTGAGTCCTGATCGCCAGGTCAGAGCACATGGGCGCATGCTCCCAATCCGGGTGTGGTCCGAAGTTCGATCAGGAGCCTTAGTAACTGCTGGCTCATGGGCCGGAAACTGAAACGCTCGAGCGTGGTGCCCCTGGTCAACTTCCACTCCTTGGCGGTCAACTATCTTCGCATCGCGATTTGCCCGACCAGGTGGTTCGGGGCATGAGTCGATGTGTTGGGTTCGGTACGGTTATTTTTGGAATTGTTTATAGACCAGAATTTCCCCTATCGAAGGTGGGGAAATGATTCTTTCTGATAAAGGGGGAGATTAAATGGCTATTACCGGGAACATCTCCAGGCTACGGCTTCGTGGCTGGCTGGTCAGTTCGTGGTCGCCGGGTTCAGGCGAACTGCATCGGGCTCCGGAGTGTTGTGCGATACTGCGCCACCCGAGCGGCTGTCGGCAGCGAACGGTGTGTCGGAAATGCTGCCGGGGAGGTCTATGCTTCAGGCAGCGCCCGGTGCTGCCGATAACCCTCAAAGTGCCGGTCCGCTTGCCTCCCAGCCTGTTGCCGGATGCGTGGCGCTGAGGTTGTGTGGATGCCGCTGCCCGGGCCAGCCAAGCAAACAACAAAGGGATTTGCGTCGCAAATCACGCCTTTTCCGTCAGGACGACCCATTGCCTGTCCCCATCTACGATGTAAATGCCCCTGGTGGCACCCTGAAACGCCTGCCCTTGCTCAAGGCGGCGGTAGGGTTCATCTCCATGGTTTCCCTTTGCCTGTGCGGCTTGCTGTACTTGCAGTTGGAGCAGTCTTGGCGCCACGACCTGGCCCAGGCCGAACTTAATTCCACCAACCTGACCCAGGCCATGGCCCAGCAGGCCGAAGACACCTTCATGGAGGCCGACCTGGTGTTGATGAGCCTCTCCGAATGGATCGAGGCGTTGGGCGAGGGAGCTGAGCAACGCCAACAACTGCAGCAGATCTTCGCCCGGCGGGTGCTGGCCCTGAACCAGCTCAGCGGGGTGTTCCTCTATGACCGGCAGGGCCGGTGGGTGGTCAGCTCTTTCAACGACTCACCCCACGGCCAGGATGTGGCCGACCGCGATTACTTTCGCTTCCACCAGCAGAACGCCTCGTTACAGGCCCATATCAGCCCGGCGATCCGCAGCCGTGCCAATGGAGAGTGGGTCATCCCGATTTCCCGCCGCATCAACGACAAGGCTGGGAACTTCCAGGGCGTGCTGATGGCCGGCATCAAGCTGACCTACTTCGACCACTTCTTCAAAAGCTTCAATATCGACGAACAGGGGACGATGTTTCTCGCGCTCTCCGATGGCACCCTCATCGCCCGGCGGCCATTCGAGGCTCGCCAGGTCGGGGCTTCGCTGTCCCGGAGCGAGATCTTTTCCAAATACCTGCCCGAAGCCCCGGCGGGCAATGCCATGATCACTTCCATCGTCGATGGGGTGCCGCGACTGTATGGCTATCGCCAGTTGCAGGCCTATCCGCTGGTGGTGGCTGCCGCCAATTCCAAGGATTCGATTCTCAAGGGCTGGTATGCCTCGGCCTACCAGTCCACGGCCATCGTGGCCCTGGTGTTGCTGGGGGTCGGGCTGTTCGGTTGGGTCTTTGTCAACCAGGTGCGCAATAACGAACGGATCGAGGCCGACCTGCGCCAGGCACAAGAGGCGCTGGAGGTGATCGCCACCCATGACAGCCTGACCGGCCTGGCCAACCGGCGCTTGTTCGAGCGTGCGCTGGTGATCGAGTTCGGCCGGGGAGCCCGGCAGAGTAGTCCGCTGGCCCTGATCATGGTCGATATCGACTACTTCAAGCGCTACAACGATACCTACGGCCACGTCGCCGGCGACCACTGCCTGACGCAGGTGGCCCAGGCGCTACAAGCCTGCTGCCAGCGCCAGGCCGACCTCGCGGTGCGCTACGGTGGCGAGGAGTTCGCGGTGTTGCTGCCCGATACCGATATCCATGGTGCGGTGGCCATGGCCGAGCAGATTCGCCAGAGCGTCATGGCGCACAACATCCCCCATAGCGGCTCGGCGGCCGGTTGCGTGACGGTCAGCCTGGGTTGCTACGCTTTCGTGCCCAGCGGCCGCGACAGCACCGAGGTGTTCATCGAGCGGGCGGATGCGGCGCTGTATCAGGCCAAGGCTACGGGGCGCAACCGGGTCTCGGCGTTGTCCGCGCAACCACTGCAGCGTTCCGATCGCTGAGTCTTACCAGGCCTTGCAGAACACCTGGTTACCATAGCGGTTGCCGCCGAATTCATAGCTTGTGACACCCACCGCGTCATAGCCCTGGGCCAGGTAGAAAGCCAGCGCCGGTCGGTTGCCCTCCCAGGCACTGAGCCACAGGCAGCTGGCGTCACGCCCTTGGGCGAGATTTTCCGCCTGGCGCAGCAAGGCTTGGCCGATGCCTTGGCGCTGGGCATGACGCTGGACGTACAAGCGCACCAGTTCCATGCCATCGGCCAGTTGTTCCAGGGGCAGGCGGTTGCCGCCGGCGGCGAGTTCGGCGAACCCCTGCAGGTGCCCGTCGCGTTCGGCCAGCAGCAGGATTCGCCGGGGGTCGGCCAGGCGCTGGCGAAACTGTTCCGGGGCGTAGACGTTCAGGGCCTCCTCGGCCAGGTCGGCACGCATGCCATCCAGGGCGTAGGTATCGAAGAAGACCTGGGTGGCCAGGCCGCCGAGGCACAGGGCGTCCTCGTGGCGAGCATGGCGAAAGGTCAGGGTGGTGGGCATGACTGCATCCTTGTAGTTGATTGCCGGTAGTCAGTGGGCGGCGGATCGCTCGAGCAACTGTTCCAGGTGCTGGCGTACCGCCGGCCATTCGTCGTCGATGATGCTGAAGCGCACGGAGTTGCGCTTGCGGCCATCGGGCATGATGCGTTCGTGGCGCACTACGCCCTCTTGCTGTGCGCCCAGGCGCAGGATCGCCGCGCGGGACTTGTGGTTGATCTCGTCGGTGGTGAACTGTACCCGCACGCAGGCCATGTCCTCGAAGGCATGGCGCAGCATCAGGTACTTGGCTTCGGTATTGACGAAGCTGCGCTGCCAGCGGCTGGCGATCCAGGTACTGCCGATTTCCAGCTTGCGGTTGTGCCGGTCGATCTTCCAGAACCGTGTGCAGCCGATGACCTGGCCAGTGGCGCGCAGCAGGGTGGCGAAGGGCTGCACGCTGCCCGCGGCGCGGCCCTCCAGGGCGCTGGCCAGGTAGTGGTCGACCGTGCTGGGTGAGGGCACCACGGTAAAGGGCAGGTTCCACAGTTCGCCGTCCCGGGCCGCTTCGACCAGGGCGTCGGCGTCGCTCTCTTGCAGGGGGCGCAGGATGATCCGCGGGCCTTCCAGTGGGTGCATGGCGGGGGATTCTCCAGGTCTGGGCTGGGCGGTCGGCTATTACAGGACCCCGGACACTTCTTGGCAAGGGCCAATCCGGGACCAATGCGATAAAAAATATCAGCCGAATCGATTGTCGATCCGGGTCTGTTCTGGCTTATACATAAACCCGACATGCAGGGGCTGGCGTTGCTCGAATGGATCGGCACGCGGATTGCCGGAGCCCTGCGCGACACTCATATCAAGGACCCGTGCATGAGCCAGCCGCACCTGATGAACTTCGACCTCTACCTGCACCGTCTCGGTTATGACCGAGCACCAGCCCCCACCCTGGAAACCCTGCGAGAGCTGCAGCTGCGCCATGTCTGCCGGTTCACTTTCGAGAGCCTATCGACCTTGCTGCGTGCACCGGTCCCCATCGACCTGGCGGCGGTGGAGCGCAAGATCTTGCAGGATGGGCGCGGTGGCTACTGCTATGAGCTCAATCAGCTCTTCCTGGAGCTGCTGCAGCACCTGGGCTACGAGGTCCGGGGCATCACTGGACGGGTAGTGATGGGTGGACCGGAAGATGCGCTCACGCCTCGCAGTCACCGTCTGACACTGCTGCGGCTCGATGGCCGGCGCTATATCGTCGATGTCGGTTTCGGTGGCATGGTGCCGACCGCGCCCTTGCTGCTCGATACCGAGCAGGAGCAGGCCACGCCCCATGAGCCCTATCGCATCACCCGGCATGACGGCAGCTACATCCTGCGGGCCAAGGTCGCCGATGAATGGCGAGCAATGTACGTGTTCGACTTGCAGGTGCAGGGCGAGGTGGATTACGAAATGGGCAATTGGTACGTGTCCACTCATCCCGCCTCGCCGTTTCTCGGCCAGCTGATGGTGGCGCGAATCGGCCCGGGGGTACGCCATACCTTGCATAACCAGAACTACGCCCTGCATCGCATGGGCCAGCCCAGCGAGCGCCGCCAGATCACCGAGGTCGAGCAACTGATGAACCTGCTGCAGGGTGAGTTCGGCTTGCGCCTGCCGGATCATCCGGACTTGCCACAGGTGCTGGAGCGACTGCTGCAAACCGAAGCCGTACCGGCATGACGGTGGGGCTGACCGTCTCTTGGCGGCGCGAGGTGGTGTGACCGCGACTGTGTACAGAATCCAGGTACCGTTGCCCCGTTGGGCCGACAGATCGTGCAAAAGGGCTGATTCGTTTGTCGGGTCGGCCCTTTTTGTTGGGCCGCCAGGCGGCCCGGCTAGTTCGCGGCAACGCGTGCCCAAGACTGTCGATGGCCGTGGGGGCTCTGCAACGGCTTTACCGGCGTAACCGGGGCTGCGACAGGGCAGCCTGGGCGATGGTTTTGCGAGCCGAAGACGCCGGAAAGTTGGCGGATAAACTGTATACAATTATATGGACAGTTCTCTTTGATGTTGCATACAGTGTGCGCATAACAAAAACAGGGAACCCCAAACCATGACTATCCCTCAGGTTTCACCGCAGCGGCCCGAAGACGAAAACTTGGGTGTTGGCGCGAATATGGCTTATGGCCTGCAACACGTGCTGACCATGTATGGCGGCATCGTCGCGGTGCCGCTGATCATCGGCCAGGCTGCCGGCCTGGCGCCGGCGGAAATCGGCCTGCTGGTCGCCGCCTCGTTGTTCGCCGGGGGGCTGGCCACGTTGCTGCAGACCCTGGGGGTGCCGTTCTTCGGCTGCCGCCTGCCGTTGGTGCAGGGGGTGTCCTTCGCGGGTGTGTCGACCATGGTGGCGATCGTCACCAGTGGCGGCGAGGGTGGTTTCCAGTCGGTGCTCGGCGCGGTGATCGCCGCGTCCCTGATCGGGCTGCTGATCACTCCGGTGTTTTCCCGCATCACCAAGTTCTTCCCACCCCTGGTCACCGGTATCGTCATCACCACCATCGGCCTGACGCTGATGCCCGTGGCAGCGCGCTGGGCCATGGGCGGCAATAGCCGCTCGGCGGATTTCGGCAGCCTGTCGAACATCGGCCTGGCTGCTGTCACCCTGGTCCTGGTGCTGCTGCTGAGCAAGGTCGGCAGCGCGGCGATCTCCCGATTATCGATTCTCCTGGCGATGGTCATCGGCACGGTGATCGCGGTGTTCCTGGGCATGGCGGACTTTTCCGGAGTCACCCAGGGGCCGATGTTCGGTTTGCCCACGCCGTTTCATTTCGGCATGCCGACCTTCCAGGTCGCGGCGATCCTGTCGATGTGCATCGTGGTCATGGTGACCCTGGTGGAAACCTCGGCGGACATCCTGGCGGTAGGGGAGATCATCCATACCAAGGTCGACTCCAAGCGCCTGGGCAATGGCCTGCGGGCCGACATGCTGTCGAGCATGATCGCGCCGATCTTCGGCTCCTTCACCCAGAGCGCCTTCGCCCAGAACGTCGGGCTGGTGGCGGTCACCGGGATCAAGAGTCGCTTCGTGGTGGCCACCGGCGGCCTGTTCCTGGTGATCCTCGGCCTGTTGCCGTTCATGGGACGGGTCATCGCCGCCGTGCCGACCTCGGTGCTTGGCGGGGCCGGCATCGTGCTGTTCGGCACCGTGGCCGCCAGTGGCATCCGTACCTTGTCCAAGGTCGACTACCGCAACAACATGAACCTGATCATCGTCGCTACCTCCATTGGCTTCGGCATGATCCCCATTGCCGCACCGAGCTTCTATGATCATTTCCCCAGCTGGTTCGCGACGATATTCCACTCGGGCATCAGTTCCTCGGCGATCATGGCGATCCTGCTGAACCTGGCGTTCAACCACTTCACCACCGGCAACTCCGACCAGCAGTCGGTGTTCGTCGCCGGTACCGAGCGCAGCCTGCGCTTCCAGGACATCGCTGGCCTGCGGGAAGGGGACTATTTCAGCGGGGGCAAGCTGCATGATGCCGAGGGCAAGGAAGTGCCGCTGCTGGCCGATGGCCCGGCGGTCGCGGCAGAAGGCGAAGCGGCGCCACCCAGTCATGTTCGTGGCAGCGTCGAAACCACCCATTGAGTGGCTCCGTGGTGACTGGCGACCGGCGCCCAGGCGCCGGTCTTGGCTTACTCCAGGTTTTCCAGGGGCGCCAGGGCCTGGAGGACCTCGGGGTCGTCCTTGTACTGCTGGCGCAGTGTCGCCAGTTGGCGATCCACGCCGGTGCAGCTTTCCTCCACCGCCTTTTCGAGCTCGGCCCGGCGCTCGGCGTCATAAGGCTCCTCGCCGGCGAAGTGCTGGCATTCCTCATGGCGCTGGATCAGGGCGCTGGCGTCGGCCGGTAGCTGGGCGCCGCCGTAGTGCCCTCCCAGTTTAAGGCGCTGTTCCTCGACCCAGCCGCTGTAGTCCTCCCCGTCCTTGGCGATGTACATGACCTGGGCCCAGCCGTCCTCGGTGGCGGCGTACACCGTCAGGCCATCGCCGGGAATCACGAACAGTTTCTTGTCCATGCAGGCCGCGTGCGGGGCGCTGTGAAAATGCAGGCGCCCAGTGCCGATTACCTTGGCTTCCAGGGGCGGGCGATAGTCGCCGGCTTCCCGGGAGGCTTTTTCGCCCAGGGCGGCGCAGTCCACCGCAGGTTCGGCCAGGGCTGGCAGGGATAATGAAAACAGCACGCCGCACAGCGGCAGCAGGAGCAGGGGTCGGGCCA
>NZ_JBJJLO010000095.1:0-26969 GCF_046230915.1 Pseudomonas sp. KCJK8993 | reverse complement strand
TCCAGGCGATCAACGCCTCGGACGAGTTCGCCGCCCTGGTGGGCATCGCCCCCGGCACCGCCATGCTGCTGATGACCCGGGTCGGCTACCTGGAAGACAACACGCCGATCGAAGTCACCGATACCTACTGCCGCAACGACTACTACGACTTCGTCGCTGAATTGCGACGCTGAGCCCGATTTCAGGAGGCCGAGAAACGCCCATGTCCGAAGCCAACATACTCACGCCCCAGGGCTGGATCCGCGGCCACCTGGTCCATCGCCAAGGCCAGGTGACCGCCATCGATGGCAGCCCCTGCGACCCGGCCGACAACGACCTGCCCTATCTGCTGCCCGGCTTCATCGACCTGCATGTACACGGTGGCGGCGGCAAGGACATCATGCAGGGCAGCGCGGCCTTCGAGACCATCGCCCGCACCCACCTGCGCTTCGGCACCACCTCGCTGCTGGCCACCACCATGACCGCGCCCAGCGCGGAAATCCGCCAGGTACTGGGGCAACTGGGCCATTACGCCCGGCAGCGCCCCGCCGGCTCCGCCCGGGTCCTGGGCGTGCACCTGGAAGGCCCCTATATCAACCCCGGCAAGCTCGGCGCCCAGCCCAACTTCGCCCATACCGCGTTGCTGGAGGAAATCGAGCAATACCTGGAACTGGCGCCGATCCGGGTGATCACCATCGCCCCGGAGATCGCCGGCCACAACGCACTGATCCGGGCCTTGAGCGAACGCGGGATCCGCATGCAGATCGGCCATACCCTGGGCAGCTATGAAGAGGGCGTGGCCGCCATGGCCGCCGGCGCCACCAGCTTCACCCACCTGTACAACGCCATGAGCCCGCTGCATCACCGTGAGCCGGGCATCGTCGGCGCGGCCCTGGCCCATGCCCAGTACGCCGAGCTGATCCCCGACCTCTTGCACGTGCACCCCGGGGCGATGCGCGTGGCCCTGCGCTCTATCCCGTGCCTGTACTGCGTCACCGACTCCACCGCCGCCGCCGGCATGCCCGACGGCGAGTACAAGCTGGGCAGCCACACCGTGACCAAGTGCCTGGGCGGCGTGCGCCTGCCGGACGGCACCCTGGCCGGCAGTACCCTGACCATGGACCAGGCCCTGCGCAACCTGGTGAAGATCGGCCTGCCCCTGGCCGAAGCCTCGCAGCGCCTGTCGCAGTTTCCCGCCGACTACCTCGGCCTCCCCGAACGCGGCCGCCTGCAACCTGGCAGCTGGGCCGACAGCGTGCGCCTGGACCGCGCACTCAACCTGACCGCCGTCACGGTCGAAGGAGAAGAGCTTGACTTCCAAGATGCTTGAAGAGGCGCTGTCCTCGCACACCGCCGTGAGCAACCAGTTGCAGCACCTGGAGCCGGCGCTGATGGAGGTGGCCGGTCGCCTGCGACGCCAACCGCCGCAAGTGGCGATGACAGTGGCCCGGGGCAGCTCCGACCATGCCGCCAGCTACTTCGCCTACCTGACCATGCAGCATGTGGGCATCCCGGTGGCTTCCCTGCCGATGTCGGTGGTGACCATGCAACAAGCGCCACTAAAGGTCAGCGGCCAGGCGGTCTTCGCCTTCTCGCAGTCGGGCCAGAGCCCGGACCTGGTGAACAGCGTGCGCCTGCTGCGCAAGCGCGGCGCCCTCACTGTCGGCCTGGTCAACGCCCCGAACAGCCCGCTGGAAGCGGCCAGTGAGTTTTCCCTGCCGCTGTACGCCGGGCCCGAGCAGAGCGTGGCCGCCACCAAGAGCTTCATCGCTACCCTCAGCGCCAGCGCGCGGCTGATCGGCCACTGGAACGAGGACGCGCACCTGCTCGAAGCCGGCCTGGCCCTGTCCGAGGGGCTCGAGCAAGCCGCCACCGAGGATTGGAGCCCGGCCATCGAAGCCCTGCGCAATTGCCAGCGCTTGATGGTGATCGGCCGTGGCGCGGGCTTCGCCATCGCCCAGGAAGCCGCGCTCAAGCTCAAGGAAACCTCGGCGATCCAGGCCGAAGCCTTCAGCAGCGCCGAGGTGCGCCATGGCCCGATGGCCCTGATCGAGCACGACTACCCCCTGTTGGTATTCGCTCCACGGGGCGCGGAACAGGGCGGCCTGCTGAGCCTGGCCGCCGACATGCGCCAGCGTGGCGCCAAGGTACTGCTGGCCGCCCCCGACGATATCCAGGAGCGGGACCTGCCCTTGTGCCTGGCCGAACACCCGGCGCTGGACCCGGTCCTGGCGATCCAGAGCTTCTACGTCATGGCCGCCGGCCTGGCCGAGGCCCGCCGCATGGACCCCGACCAGCCACGGCACCTGAGCAAAGTGACCCGTACGCACTAAGCCCCCTGATGGATGAGTACCGCGCCATGCACAACAACAATAACGACCTGACGCTCGGTGCCCCGCTAAGCGGGCCCGTCTTGCCGCTACGCAAGGTTCCCGACCCGGTGTTCGCCACCGGCGCCATGGGCGACGGGATCGCCATCGATCCGCTCAACGACACCCTGCACGCCCCCTGCGCCGGCCAGGTGATCCAGGTCGCACGCACCGGCCACGCCGTGACCCTGCGCGCCGACAACGGCGCCGAAGTGCTGCTGCACCTGGGTCTGGATACCGTCGAGCTCAAGGGTAAAGGCTTCGAGCTGCTGGTTCAGGAAGGCCAGCGCGTCAGCGCCGGCCAGCCTCTGCTGCGCTTCGACCTGGACTATGTCGCGCAGCACTGTCGGAGCCTGATCAGCCTGCTGATCCTGACCAATAGCGAGGATTTCGAGCAGCGTCCGCTGAACCTGGGCGCCGTGAAGATCGGCGAACCGCTGTTGCATATCACTCGACGCAGCCAGGCCCCAGCATCCTCATCCGCCGTCCCGGGCTCGGCGGAACAGGCCAGCGCCCGGGTCCGGGTTGCCCATCGCGGCGGCCTGCATGCGCGCCCCGCGGCCCTGGTCCGCCAATGCGCCGCCGGCTTCGCCAGCCAAGCGCGCTTGAGTTTCAAGGACAAGAGCGCCCCCTGCACCAGCCTGGTGGCCCTGATGGGCCTGGGTATCGGCGAACAGGATGAAGTGCTGGTCAGTTGCCAGGGCGCCGATTGCCAGGCCGCCTTGCAAGCGCTGCTCAAGACCCTGGGCACGGCGCTGGAGAGCGACGCCCACCCGGCGCCCGCCGTGGTCGCGCCCAGCATCCGGCGCCCCGCCGAAGACGGCGTATTGCATGGGGTCTGTGCCGCGCCAGGGCTGATCGCCGGCCCACTGCTGCGGCTTGAGGCCATGCAATTGCCGGAGGACCTTGGCCAGCACCAGCCCGATGAACAGCGCCAGGCCTTGGAGAAAGCCCTGGACCAGGTCCGCGCCGACATCCACCAGACCCTGGACCAGGCCCGCCAGCGCCGCAACCAGGAAGAACAGGACATTTTCAACGCCCACCTGGCCCTGCTGGAAGACCCGACCCTGCTGGACGCCGCCCACGCCGCCATCGGCCAGGGCCGGGCCGCCACCCACGCCTGGAGCGCGGCGATCGCCGAGCAGTGCCAGGTATTGCAACACCTGGACAATCCCTTGCTGGCTGAGCGCGCCAACGACCTGCGCGACCTGCAACAGCGGGTGCTGCGGGCCTTGCTGGGTGAAACCTGGCACTACGACCTGCCGCCCGGGGCCCTGGTCGCCGCCGAAGAACTGACCCCCTCGGACCTGCTGCAATTGAGCGCCCAGGGCGTGGCTGGCCTATGCATGGCCGCCGGCGGCGCGACCTCCCACGTGGCGATCCTGGCCCGGGGCAAGGGCTTGCCGTGCCTGGTGGCCCTGGGCCAGGAAGTCCTGCACCTGGACAGTGGTCGCCAGGTGGTGCTGGATGCCGACGGCGGGCGCCTGGAGCTGGCACCCGATCCACAACGCCTGCAGCAGGTACAAGCGGCCTATGGGGCTCGCTTGCAGCGCCGCGCCTTGCAGCAACAACAGGCCACGGAGCCGGCCCTGACCCGGGACGGCCTGCTGATCGAGGTGGCGGCCAACGTGGCCTCCAGCGACGAGGCCCGGGACGCCCACCTGGGCGGTGCCGACGGCATCGGCCTGCTGCGCACCGAGTTCCTGTTCGTCGACCGCCAGCACGCACCGGGCCAGGCGGAACAGCGCCAGGCCTACCAGGACGTGCTGGATGCCATGGGCGACAAACCGGTGATCATCCGCACCATCGATGTCGGCGGCGACAAGCAACTGGACTACCTGCCACTGCCGGCCGAGGCCAACCCGGTGCTGGGCCTGCGCGGCATCCGCCTGGCCCAGGCCCGCCCCGAACTGCTGGACCAGCAACTGCGCGCCCTGCTCCAGGTGGCGCCGCTGGAGCGTTGCCGGATCATGCTGCCGATGGTCACCGAGGTGACCGAACTGCTGTATATCCGCCAGCGCCTGGATGTCCTGGCCAGCGAACTGGGGGTCGCCCAGCGTCCTGAACTGGGGGTGATGATCGAAGTCCCGGCGGCGGCCTTGATGGCCGAGCAACTGGCCGAGCATGCCGATTTCCTGTCCATCGGCACCAATGACCTGTCCCAGTACACCCTGGCCATGGACCGCGACCATGCCGGGCTGGCCGCCCGGGTCGACGCCCTGCATCCGGCGCTGCTGCGGCTGATCGCCCAGACCTGCGCCGGCGCCAGGCGCCATGGCCGCTGGGTCGGGGTTTGCGGCGCCCTGGCCTCCGACCCGCTGGCCACCCCGGTGCTGATCGGCCTGGGCGTCGGCGAACTGTCGGTCAGCCCGCCCCAGGTCGGCGAACTCAAGGACCGGGTCCGCCAGCTGGATGCCGGCCAATGCCGTCATCTGAGCCAGACCCTGCTCGACCTGCCCGGCGCCGCCGCAGTCCGCCAGGCCTGCGCCGAGCATTGGCCTCTACAACAACCATAAGAATCCAGGAGAGACGCCATGTACCAGTATTTCATCGAGGGCCTGCAGCGCCTCGGCCGGGCGCTGATGCTGCCCATCGCCATCCTGCCCATCGCCGGCCTGTTGCTGCGCCTGGGCGACACCGACCTGCTGGACATCGCCATCATCCACGATGCCGGCCAGTCGATCTTCGGCAACCTGGCGTTGATCTTCGCCATCGGTATCGCCGTGGGTTTCGCCAAGGACAACAACGGTACCGCCGGCCTGGCCGGAGCTATCGGTTACCTGGTGATGATCTCGACCCTCAAGGTGCTGGACGCCAGCATCAACATGGGCATGCTCGCCGGGATCATCAGCGGGCTGACGGCCGGCGCGCTGTACAACCGCTTCAAGGACATCAAGCTGCCGGAATACCTGGCGTTCTTCGGTGGCCGGCGCTTCGTGCCCATCGTCACCGGCTTCACCGCCGTGGGCCTGGGGGTGGTGTTCGGCCTGATCTGGCCGCCGATCCAGCATGGCATCAACAGCTTCGGTCAACTGCTGCTGGAAAGCGGCAGCTTCGGCGCCTTCGTCTTCGGCGTGTTCAACCGCCTGCTGATCGTCACTGGCCTGCACCACATCCTCAACAACATGGCCTGGTTCATCTTCGGCAGCTTCACCGACCCGAACACCGGCGCCGTGGTCACCGGCGACCTGACCCGCTATTTCGCCGGCGACCCCAACGGCGGCCAGTTCATGACCGGGATGTTCCCGATGATGCTGTTCGGCCTACCCGCCGCCTGCCTGGCCATGTACCGCAATGCCCTGCCGGAGCGGCGCAAGGTGATGGGCGGGATCTTCCTGTCGATGGCCCTGACCTCGTTCCTCACCGGGGTCACCGAACCCATCGAGTTCGCCTTCATGTTCCTGGCGCCGCTGCTGTACCTGGTGCATGCGCTGCTCACCGGGATGTCCATGGCCCTGACCAACCTGCTGGATATCCACTTGGGCTTCACCTTCTCCGGTGGCGCCATCGACATGGCCCTGGGCTGGGGTCGCTCCACCAACGGCTGGAAGGTGTTGCCGGTGGGCCTGCTGTATGCGGTGATCTACTATCTGGTGTTCGATTTCTGCATTCGCCGCTTCAACCTCAAGACCCCGGGTCGCGAGGACATCCCCGCCGCCAACAAGAGCGAGCTGGCCAGCGATCAGCGCGCCATGGCCTACATCAAGGCCCTGGGCGGCGCCGCGAACCTGATCACCGTGGGCGCCTGCACCACCCGCCTGCGCCTGGAACTGGCCGACCGCGACCTGGCCCGCGACGCCGACCTCAAGGCCCTGGGCGCCATGGCCGTGGTACGCCCCGGCAAGGGCGGCAGCCTGCAAGTGGTGGTCGGCCCGACCGCCGATAGCCTCGCCGATGAAATCCGCCTGGCCCTGCCGGCCTCGCGCAGCACTCTCGAGCCGCTGCCGCAGACGCCGGCCCCGGTATCGATCGCGGTTCCCACCCAGGAAGCCCAGCAATGGCTCACCGCCCTGGGCGGTCGCGACAACCTGCTGCAACTGGACTGCGTAGCCCTGACCCGGCTGCGGGTGCATCTGGGCGACAGCCGTGGTTTGTCGGAAGTGGCGCTACGCAACCTCGGCTGCCAGGGCACAAGGCGCTTGGAAGGCGACATCTGGCATGTGTTGATCGGCGAGAAGGCCGCCGGCCTGCAAGCCGCCCTCCAGGTGCTGATGCAGCACGAGGCCAGTGCCAGCGCCTGAGGAACGAAACCGCGCGCCAATAAAAAAGCCCGCTGGCCGTTTCCGGTCCAGCGGGCTTTCTACTTGTGGATAACCTCAGAACGCTTCCAGACGCCAGACCTCGTAGGCCGGCGTCTCGTAGGGATGGCTCTGCTTGAGCGCCATCACCACGTCGCGGATCAGTTCATCGGCCACCACCAGCTCGACTTTCCATTCCTCCACCCGCTCCACCAGGCCGGCCTGCCCGAGGAACGGCTGGCTGCCGTCCAAGGGGCGGAACTGGCCCTGGCCGAGCACCTGCCAGGCGCACTGGTCGTAGGCGCCGATGCGTCCGCCACCTGCGGCGAACACGGCACTCTTGACCTGCTCCACATGGCTGGGAGGCACGAAGAAGCTGAGCTTGTACATCGCCTCAGTTCACCCAGACGCGAGCGTTGCGGAACATGCGCATCCAGCCCGCATCCTCGTTCCAGTCGTCAGGACGCCAGGAGTTCTGCACGGCACGGAACACCCGCTCGGGGTGCGGCATCATGATGGTGACGCGACCGTCGCGGCTGGTGAGGCCGGTGATCCCGCGTGGCGAACCGTTGGGGTTGGCCGGGTAGCGCTCGGTGACCTTGCCGTGGTTGTCGACGAAGCGCAGGGCCACGCAACCGGACAGGTCGGCTTCCAGCAGCGCTTCCTCGCTTTCGAACTCGGCATGGCCTTCGCCGTGGGCGATGGCGATCGGCATCCGCGAACCAGCCATGCCCTGCAGGAAGATCGAGTTCGACTCCTGCACCTGGACCATCGCCACGCGGCCTTCGAACTGCTCGGAGCGGTTGCGCACGAAGTGCGGCCAGAACTCGCTGCCCGGGACCAGCTCGTGCAGGTTGGACATCATCTGGCAACCGTTGCACACACCGAGGGTGAAGGTGTCGTTGCGCTCGAAGAAGCCCTGGAACGCATCGCGGGCGCGGCTGTTGAACAGCGCCGACTTGGCCCAGCCTTCGCCGGCGCCCAGTACGTCACCGTAGGAGAAGCCGCCGCAGGCGACCATGCCCTTGAACTCGTTGAGGTCGACGCGACCGGCGAGGATATCGCTCATGTGCACGTCGATGGCGTTGAAGCCGGCGCGGTCGAACGCCGCGGCCATTTCCACCTGGCCATTGACGCCCTGCTCGCGCAGGACCGCCACCTGGGGCCGTACGCCCTTCTTGATGTAAGGCGCGGCGACGTCCTGGTTGACGTCGAAGCTCAGCTTGACGCTCAGGCCCGGGTTGTCTTCCTCCAGCACCACATCGAACTCCTGCTCGGCGCAGTCGGCGTTGTCGCGCAGGCGCTGGATCTGGTAGCTGGTCTCGGCCCACTGGCGCTGCAGCAGGCGGCGCTCGCCGGCGAACACGTTCTGGCCATTGAAGGTGATGTTGATGTGACCGTTGTTGACCGGCTGGCCGATCACCGCCACGCAGTCGCCCAGGCCAGCGGCGCTGAACTGCGCGAGCACGCTCGGAGTGGCGTCCTGGCGAACCTGGATCAGCGCACCCAATTCCTCGTTGAACAGGATGGCCGGGATATCGGCCGCGCTGGCAGCCAGCGCATCCAGGTTCAGGTTCAGGCCGCAGTGGCCGGCGAAGGCCATTTCCACGGCGCTGGTCAGCAGGCCGCCGTCGGAACGGTCATGGTAGGCCAGCAGGTGACCGTCGGCATTGAGGCCCTGGATCACCGCGAAGAAGGCCTTCAGGTCTTCGGCGTCATCGACGTCCGGAGCCTGCTTGCCGATCTTGCCGTGGGTCTGGGCGAGGATCGAGGCGCCCATGCGGTTCTGGCCGCGACCCAGGTCGATCAGGACCAGGTCGGTGGTGCCCTTGTCCATGCGCAGTTGCGGGGTCAGGGTCTGGCGGATGTCGGTGACCGGGGCGAAGCCGGTGACGATCAGCGACAGCGGCGCGGTGACGCTCTTGTCCACGCCCTCTTCGTTCCAACGGGTGGCCATGGACATGGAGTCCTTGCCCACCGGGATGGTGATGCCCAGCTCCGGGCACAGCTCCATGCCGACAGCCTTGACGGTGTCGTACAGGCGTGCGTCTTCGCCCGGATGGCCGGCAGCGGACATCCAGTTGGCGGAGAGCTTGATATCGCTGATCTTGCCGATGCGCGAGGCCGCGAGGTTGGTCAGGGTCTCGCCGATGGCCATGCGTCCGGACGCCGGGGCATCCAGCAGGGCCAGCGGAGTACGCTCGCCCATGGCCATGGCCTCACCGGTGTAGACGTCGAAGCTGGTGGCGGTGACCGCTACGTCGGCTACCGGCACCTGCCATGGGCCGACCATCTGGTCGCGGGCCACGAGGCCGGTGATGGTGCGGTCGCCGATGGTGATCAGGAAGCTCTTGCTGGCCACGGCCGGGTGGTGCAGGACTCGCTCGATGCTCTCGGCGATATCCAGGGTGCTCGGATCGAAATCGTCGCCCAGCTCGGCTTCGCGAACGGCCGAACGGTGCATGCGCGGGGCCTTGCCCAGCAGCACTTCCAGGGGCATGTCCACCGGGCTGTTGCCGAAGTGGCTGTCGGTCACGGTCAACTGCGGCTCGGCCGTGGCTTCGCCGACCACCGCGAACGGGCAGCGCTCGCGCTCGCAGATGGCCTTGAAGCGCTCGAAGTCCTCGGCGCCCACCGCCAGGACATAACGTTCCTGGGATTCGTTGGACCAGATCTCGTGCGGAGCCATGCCCGGCTCGTCGTTGGGAATGTTGCGCAGCTCGAAGCGACCGCCACGGCCGCCGTCGTTGACCAGCTCGGGGAAGGCGTTGGACAGGCCGCCGGCACCGACGTCGTGGATGAAGCTGATGGGGTTCTTGTCCCCCAGCTGCCAGCAACGGTCGATGACCTCCTGGCAACGGCGCTCCATTTCCGGGTTCTCGCGCTGTACCGAGGCGAAGTCCAGGTCCGCCGAGCTGGTGCCGGTGGCCATGGAGGAAGCGGCGCCGCCGCCCAGGCCGATGAGCATCGCCGGGCCGCCGAGGACGATCAGCTTGGAGCCGACGGTGATCTCGCCCTTCTGCACGTGTTCGTCACGGATGTTGCCCATGCCGCCCGCCAGCATGATCGGCTTGTGGTAGCCACGCACTTCTTCACCACGGGGGGTGGTGATGGACTGCTCGAACGTCCGGAAGTAGCCGGTCAGGGCCGGACGGCCGAATTCGTTGTTGAACGCCGCGCCACCCAGCGGGCCTTCGATCATGATGTCCAGGGCGTCGACGATGCGCTCGGGCTTGCCGTACGGCACTTCCCAAGGCTGTTCGAAGCCGGGGATCTGCAGGTTGGAAACGGTGAAACCGGTGAGACCGGCCTTGGGCTTGGCACCACGGCCGGTGGCGCCCTCGTCGCGGATCTCGCCGCCCGAACCGGTGGAAGCGCCAGGGAACGGGGCGATGGCGGTCGGGTGGTTGTGGGTCTCGACCTTCATCAGGATATGCACCGGCTCCTGCACCGCGCCGTACTGGCGGGTCTCGGGGTTCGGGAAGAAGCGCCCGGCGACGGAGCCGACGATCACCGCGGCATTGTCCTTGTAGGCCGAGAGCACACCTTCGTTGTGCATCTGGTAGGTGTTCTTGATCATGCCGAACAGGCTCTTTTCCTGGGCCTGGCCGTCGATGTCCCAACTGGCGTTGAAGATCTTGTGGCGGCAGTGCTCGGAGTTGGCCTGGGCGAACATCATCAGTTCGATGTCGTGGGGGTTGCGTGCCAGGCCCTGGAAGGCCTTCATCAAGTAGTCGATTTCATCTTCGGCCAGGGCCAGGCCCAGCTCGCTGTTGGCCTTTTCCAGGGCGGCGCGGCCACCACCGAGAATGTCCACTGCGGTCAACGGCTTGGGTTCGGCATGGCTGAACAGGCCGCCGGCCTGCTCCAGGCTGGCCACCACGACCTGGGTCATGCGGTCGTGCAACGCATCGCCGATCAGCTGGGCATCGGCCTCGCTGAACTCGCCGGCCACATAGAAGGCAATACCCCGTTCCAGGCGCTGGACTTTCGCCAGGCCGCAGTTGCGGGCGATGTCGCTGGCCTTGCTCGACCAGGGCGAGATGGTGCCGAATCGTGGCAGGACCAGGAACAGACGGCCGCTCGGCTCCTGTACCGGAACGCTGGGGCCGTACTTCAGAAGGCGCGCAAGCACCTGCTGTTCGTCGCCGGTCAGGACGCCGGTGACTTCGGCGAAGTGAGCGAATTCAGCATACAAGCCACTGACAGCCGGTACTTTCTGGCTCAGTTGCTCAAGGAGTTTGCTGTGGCGAAAGGCAGAAAGGGCAGGAGCGCCGCGCAGGATCAACATCTTCGGGACAGCCTCGGGAAGGGGGTGTGCTTTGAGGCCGTGCATTCTAACGTAAACCGCCAGCATCGGCACTCGAAACGCTATCCCCCGCGCTTCCGGGCGTCGGCGCGGGCATGGCGCCCTATAACAAAGGCTTATCGAGGTTATCGCCAAGGGTTATTTGAACCGTCACATTGGCCGCCGAAGGCCCAATCACCTGGGCTCCAGTCCAGGTCGCCAACCACTAGCAGACAAGCCCTTCGCTGTCGAGATATGGCGGCCGTTGTGCTTTGCGTATACTGCGCCAATGTTTTCCCCTATGGCTTTACGTCCGCGCTACGCCAAGTGGCTCATCGTTACCGGACTCTTCCTGATGCTCGGTGCCTGCGTTGAAAAACCCAGCACCCTGGAGCGTGTAAAGGAGGATGGCGTGCTGCGGGTGATCACCCGGAACAGTCCCGCCACCTACTTCCAGGATCGCAATGGTGAAACCGGCTTCGAATACGAGCTGGTGAAACGCTTCGCCGACGATCTGGGGGTCGAGCTGAAGATCGAGACCGCCGACAATCTCGACGATCTGTTCGGCCAGCTGGGCCAGCCCAAGGGCCCGGTGCTGGCCGCCGCCGGCCTGGTGGGCAGCGAGCAGCGCAAGCAGCAGGTGCGCTTCTCCCACCCGTACCTGGAAGTCACCCCGCAGGTCATCTATCGCAACGGCCAGTCCCGCCCCACCACCGCCCAGGACCTGGTGGGTAGACACATCATGGTGCTCAAGGGCAGCAGTCATGCCGAGCAACTGGCCGAACTCAAGCTCAAGTATCCCGGTATCGCGTATGAAGAATCGGACGCCGTGGAAGTGGTGGACCTGCTGCGCATGGTCGACGAGGGGCAGATCGACCTGACCCTGGTGGACTCCAACGAACTGGCGATGAACCAGGTGTATTTCCCCAATGTGCGGGTCGCCTTCGACCTCGGCGACGCCCGTAGCCAGAGCTGGGCAGTGGCCGCCGGCGACGACAACAGCCTGCTCAACGAGATCAACGCCTTCCTCGACAAGGTGGAGAAGAACGGCACCCTGCAACGCCTCAAGGACCGCTACTACGGCCATGTGGACGTGCTCGGTTATGTCGGCGCCTACACCTTCGCCCAGCACTTGCAGCAACGCCTGCCCAAGTACGAAAAGCACTTCAAGGCCTCGGCCAAGCAGCAAAAGCTGGACTGGCGCCTGCTGGCCGCCGTTGGCTACCAGGAATCCATGTGGCAGGCCGAGGTGACCTCCAAGACCGGCGTGCGCGGCCTGATGATGCTGACCCAGAACACCGCCCAGGCCATGGGCGTCGCCAACCGCCTGGACCCCAAGCAAAGCATCAGCGGCGGGGCCAAGTACCTGGCCTACATCAGGGACCAGCTGGACGACAAGATCGAGGAGCCGGACCGCACCTGGTTCGCCCTTGCCGCCTACAACGTCGGCACCGGCCACTTGGATGACGCGCGCACCCTGGCCAAGCGCGAAGGCCTGAATCCGAACAAGTGGCTGGACGTGAAGAAGATGCTGCCGCGCCTGTCGCAGAAGCAGTGGTACAGCAAGACCCGCTATGGCTATGCCCGGGGCGGCGAGCCGGTGCACTTCGTGGCCAACATCCGTCGCTACTACGACATTCTCACCTGGGTGACCCAGCCGCAGCTGGAGGGCGACCAGGTCGCCGAAGGCAACCTGCACGTCCCGGGCGTCAACAAGGCCAAGCCGGCCGAGGAAAACCCACCGCTCTGAAGCTGCCAGCCACGGAGTGGAGCAGCCAGGCTGCGGCGATCGCTTGATCGCGCCAGGTCTTGAGACCTTGTCGCAGCCTGCCGCAGCGCCCGATCAGCCCTTGGCCGCCGCCAGGATCAGCGCCTTCATTTCCGCGACCGCGCCCTTGAAACCGACGAACAGCGCATGGGCCACCAGGGCATGGCCGATGTTCAGTTCGTTGATCCCCTTGATCGCCGCCACGGCCTCGACGTTGTGGTAATGCAGGCCATGGCCGGCATTGACGATCAGGCCCTGGGCCAGGCCCACCGCCACGCCGTCGACAATGCGTTGCAGCTCTTGCGCCACTTCGGCCGGGGTCTGGGCATCGGCGTAGCGCCCGGTGTGCAGTTCGATGGCCGGCGCGCCGACCCGCTTGGCGGCCTCGATCTGGCGCTCGTCGGCGTCGATGAACAGCGAGACCTCGGAGCCGATTTTCGCCAGGCGCTGCACTGCAGCCTTGATCCGCTCCTCTTGCCCCGCTACATCCAGGCCACCCTCGGTGGTCAGCTCCTGGCGGGTTTCCGGCACCAGGCAGATATGCGCCGGACGGATGCGCTCGGCGAAGGCCATCATTTCCTCGGTGACGCCCATTTCGAAGTTCATGCGGGTCTGCAGCACGTCCTTGAGCAGCAGCACATCACGCTCCTGGATATGCCGGCGATCTTCACGCAGGTGCACGGTGATGCCGTCGGCGCCCGCCTCTTCCGCATCCAGCGCAGCCTTGACCGGGTCGGGATAACGTGTGCCCCGGGCCTGGCGCAGGGTGGCAACGTGGTCGATGTTCACGCCAAGAAGAATGCGATTGCTGGTGGTCACGAAAGCGCTCCTGAATAAATGAAGATTCGGCGCACAGCATACGGGCAGAACGGGGTTGGTTGCCATTTACCGATGCACCTTGGCATCGACCCGGCGCGCGCGGCGGGCTCAGGGCTTGCGAAACAGTTCGCGACTGACCAGTGGCCGGCCACCCAGGTGAACAGCCAGGGCCTGGCGCATCAGGCGCTTGGCCGCCGACAAGGCGCCGGGCGCGCTCCAGTCGGCTTCGGCCATGGCCAGGAGCTCGGTGCCGTTGAACACGCCCGGCTGCAGCAGGAACACCTGCTCCAGGCCGGCATCCACTTGCAGGCGGTACAGACCGTCGGCGGCGATGGGAGCGCCATGGATATCCTGGTCCAGGGCGAAGCCGTAGCCCAGGTCGTCCAGCAAGCGCCATTCGAAGGCTCGCAGCAAAGGCTCCAGGGGACGACCGGCGGCCAGGGCCAGCAAGGTCGCGGCGTAGTGATCGAACACCGCCGGATGGGGATCTTCCGCCGGCAACAGGCGGATCAGCAACTCGTTCAGGTAAAGCCCGCTGAACAGCGCCTCGCCATTGAGCCAGGCAGCGACGCCGGCGCCTTCCATGCGCCCGACATTCTTCAGCTCGCCACGACCACGAAATTCCACTTCCAGGGGCACGAAGGGTCGCGCCAGGGTACCGGCCTTGCCCCGAGCATTGCGCAATACCGCCCGCAGGCGCCCCTGGGGCGTGAGGAAGTCCACCAGGGCGCTGCTCTCGCGATAGGCACGGCTATGCAGGACATAGGCGAGTTGGCCGACAGGGGCGTTGCTGGACATGGTTGCGAGGAGTCTCAGGAAATAGAGAGGGAACCGGGTCCGAAAGGAGGATCGAAACTGTTCGTTGGCGAGTCGACTCCCGGCCGGAGCCGACTCACCGGCACGAGGCTTTAGAGGTCGCCGTAGCCCAGCGAGCGCAGGGCACGCTCGTCGTCGGACCAGCCGCCCTTGACCTTGACCCAGAGGTTGAGCATGACCTTGGAGTCGAACAGCAGCTCCATGTCCTTGCGCGCTTCCATGCCGATGCGCTTGATCCGCTCACCCTTGTCGCCAATGATGATTTTCTTCTGGCCGTCACGCTCGACGAGGATCAGGGCATGGATGTGCAGGGTCTTGCCCTGTTGCTTGAACTCTTCGATTTCCACGGTGATCTGGTACGGCAGCTCGGCGCCCAGCTGGCGCATGATCTTCTCGCGTACCAGTTCGGCGGCGAGGAAACGGCTGCTGCGATCGGTGATCTGGTCTTCCGGGAAGAAGTGCTCGTTCTCCGGCAGGTGGTTGGCGATCAAACCTTCCAGGGCATCCAGGTTATGCCCCTGCTGGGCCGATACCGGGACGATCTCGGCATTGGGCAACTGCTCCTGCAACCAGGTCAGGTGCGGCATCAGCTCGGCCTTGTCCTCGATGCGGTCGGTCTTGTTGATGGCCAGGATCACCGGGCCCTGCACGAACTGGACGCGTTCCAGGACCAGCTGGTCCTCGTCGGTCCACTTGGTGCGGTCGACCACGAAGATCACCACGTCCACGTCTTTCAAGGCTGCCGAGGCCGTCTTGTTCATGTAGCGGTTCAGCGCCTTCTCGTTGCTCTTGTGCATGCCGGGGGTGTCGACGTAGATCGCCTGCACGTCACCTTCGGTCTTGATCCCGAGCATGTTGTGGCGAGTGGTCTGCGGCTTGCGCGAGGTGATCGCCAGCTTCTGGCCGAGGATGTGGTTGAGCAGCGTCGACTTGCCCACGTTGGGGCGGCCGACGATGGCGACATAGCCACAGCGTGTTGCAGTTGAATCAGTCATGGCCATTCTCCACGCCCAGGGCAATCAGTGCTGCGGCGGCCGCTACCTGTTCGGCAATGCGACGGCTCACGCCCTGGCCCCGGCTTTTTTCATTCAAGAGGGTGACTTCGCATTCCACGAAGAAGGTCCGGCAATGGGGTTCGCCCTGGATATCCACCACTTCGTAGCGTGGCAGTTCACAGGCCCGGGACTGGAGGAATTCCTGCAGCCTTGTCTTGGGATCCTTGTTGGTGTCCACCAGGGTCAGGCTGTCGAATTCCGAGGCCAGCCAGGACAGCACTCGGTCGCGGGCAGTCTCCATGCCGGCGTCCAGGTAGATCGCACCGATCAGGGCTTCCAGGGCGTCGGCGAGGATCGACTCGCGACGAAAACCACCGATCTTCAATTCGCCGGAGCCCAGGCGCAGGTATTCACCCAGGTCGAAACCACGGGCCAGTACCGCCAGGGTCTCGCCTTTGACCAGGCGTGCGCGCAAACGCGACAGCTGGCCTTCGCGAGCCTGGGGAAAACGCTCGAACAGCGCCTCGCCGGCCACGAAATTGAGGATCGCATCACCCAGGAATTCCAGGCGCTCGTTGTTGCGCCCGGCAAAGCTGCGGTGAGTGAGGGCCAGGAGCATCAGCTCCTGGTCCTTGAAGGAATAACCGAGCTGGCGCTCGAGACGACTCAAAGAAACGCTCACGATCTACCCACACTGGTTTCGTCACCGAAACTCGCCATCCGATGGGCCGCGCACGAGGTGCGGGTGGCAATTAACGCTGTGTTCAAATCCACATCCTGAATATCGTTGATTGCATGCCCCTGGCCACGCACCACCCGGGGGATGGGTGGTTTTATACAAGCGCCAGAAAAGCATTCGGCGCTGTATTCAACAGCGCCGTGGGTGATTACTTGATCAGGCCAACCCGCGAGAAATTCGGCAGGTGGCTGAGTTTCGGTTCGGGCCAGCTCATCCAGACTGCAAAGGCCTTGCCGACGATATTCTTGTCGGGAACCATGCCCAGCAGGTCCTTGGGAATGCTCGGGTCATCCCAGTAGCGACTGTCGTTGGAGTTGTCGCGGTTGTCGCCCATCATGAAGTAGTGCCCGGCGGGAACTACCCAACGACCGTCCGGGGTAGCCCGGTAACGACTCATTTCCTTGCGAATCAGGTGCTCGGCGGCGCCGAGTTTTTCCTTGTACAGTTCCGCGCTGCCCAGGGTGCCAGGCTCGGCCCCTACCAGTTGCTCCGCCACTGGCTGGCCGTTGACGAACAGGCGCTTGTCGCTGGTGTAGCGCACCTCGTCGCCCGGCAGGCCGACCACACGCTTGATGTAGTTGACGTTCGGATCGCTCGGGTAGCGGAACACCATCACATCGCCGCGCTGCGGATCACCGACCTCGATGACCTTCTTGTCGATCACCGGCAAGCGGATGCCGTAGGAGAACTTGTTCACCAGGATGAAGTCGCCCACATCCAGGGTCGGCTTCATCGAGCCCGATGGAATCTGGAACGGTTCCACCAGGAACGAACGCAGCACCAGGACGATGAACAGCACCGGGAAGAACGACTTGCCGTATTCCACCAGCAACGGTTCCTTGTTCAGCTTCTCGACCACCAGCCCGTCCGGCTGGCTGACGCTGCCCTGATAGTTGGCGATGGCCGCGCGGCGACGCGGAGCCAGGAACACCAGGTCGAGCAACGCCAGGAAACCGCATACGAAGACAGCGATGACCAGCAACAGCGGGAAATTTAGTGACATAGGACCTAACTATCCAACCTGAGCACAGCAAGGAAGGCATCCTGTGGAATCTCCACGTTACCCACTTGCTTCATGCGTTTCTTACCGGCCTTCTGCTTTTCCAACAGCTTGCGCTTACGGCTGACGTCACCGCCATAGCATTTGGCCAGTACGTTCTTTCTGAGGGCCTTGACGGTTGTCCGCGCGATGATCTGACCGCCGATGGCGGCCTGGATTGCCACGTCGAACATCTGCCGAGGAATCAGTTCTTTCATCTTCTCGGTCAATGCACGCCCTTTGTAATGGGCATTGTCGCGGTGCACGATCAGGGCCAGGGCATCGACCCGGTCGCCGTTGATCAGCACGTCCAGCTTCACCAGATTAGCCGACTGATAGCGATCGAAGTGGTAATCCAGCGAGGCGTAGCCACGGCTGGTGGACTTCAGGCGGTCGAAGAAGTCCAGTACCACCTCGTTCATCGGCAGGTCGTAGGTCACCTGGACCTGCGAACCGAGGAACAGCATGTCGCGCTGTACGCCGCGCTTTTCGATGCACAGGGTTATGACGTTGC
Source organism: Pseudomonas sp. KCJK8993 (assembly GCF_046230915.1). Lineage (NCBI taxonomy): Bacteria > Pseudomonadati > Pseudomonadota > Gammaproteobacteria > Pseudomonadales > Pseudomonadaceae > Pseudomonas > Pseudomonas sp. KCJK8993. Next base: position 9,405 of record NZ_JBJJLO010000095.1, on the reverse strand, counting down.
CCAGGTGCTCCTGGGGCACAAGGATATTGGCCCGCACGATCGGCTCGCGCATGTCCTCGATGGAGGACAGGTCCGGAAGCTTGGACGGGTTATCGACGTAGATGGTTTCACCGCTCTTGAGCAGCAGTTCGAAGATTACCGTCGGCGCGGTGGTGATCAGGTCCAGGTCGTATTCGCGCTCCAGGCGCTCCTGGATGATCTCCATGTGCAGCATGCCGAGGAACCCGCAACGGAAACCGAAGCCCAGGGCGTCGGAGCTTTCCGGGGTGTACTGCAGCGAGGAGTCGTTCAAGGTGAGCTTCTGCAGGGCCTCGCGGAAGTCCTCGAAGTCGTCGGAACTGACCGGGAACAGGCCGGCATAGACCTGCGGCTGGATGCGCTTGAAGCCTGGCAGCACCTCCACGTCGGGCGTGGAGCTCAGGGTCAGGGTATCGCCCACCGGAGCACCATGGATGTCCTTGATGCCGGCGATGATGAAGCCCACCTCACCGGCCTTGAGGTCCGCGGTAGCGGTGTGTTTCGGGTTGAAGACACCGACGCTGTCCACCAGGTGGATCTTGCCGGTGGATTTGACCAGGATCTTGTCGCCCTTCTTCACCCGGCCATGGCGCACCCGCACCAGGGACACGACGCCCAGGTAGTTGTCGAACCAGGAGTCGATGATCAGCGCTTGCAGCGGATCTTCGATATTGCCGGTCGGTGCCGGGATGGTGGTTACCAGGCGCTCGAGCACTTCGTCCACGCCCAGGCCGGTCTTGGCGCTGCAAGTCACGGCATCGGTGGCATCGATGCCGATGATCTTCTCGATTTCTTCCTTGACCCGCTCCGGCTCGGCCTGGGGCAGGTCGATCTTGTTCAGTACCGGCATGACCTCCAGGCCCTGCTCGATGGCGGTGTAGCAGTTGGCGACCGACTGGGCCTCGACGCCCTGGCCGGCATCCACCACCAGCAGCGCGCCTTCGCAGGCTGCCAGGGAACGGCTGACTTCATAGGTGAAGTCCACGTGGCCCGGGGTGTCGATAAAGTTCAGCTGGTAGGTCACGCCATCGCGTGCCTTGTAGTAAAGGGTGACGCTGTGGGCCTTGATGGTGATCCCGCGTTCACGCTCGAGGTCCATGGAGTCCAGGACCTGGGCTTCCATTTCGCGGTCGGCCAGGCCGCCGCACATCTGGATGAAGCGATCGGCCAGGGTCGACTTGCCATGGTCAATGTGGGCGATGATGGAGAAATTGCGGATATGACTCAAATCACTCACGGATGAACACTCAAAAAGGCTGCAGGCAGGGCCCGCCGAAAAATAGCCGGGAATTGTACCTGATACTCGGCACAAGCGTCACGCTCACCGGTCAGCGTCCGGCAAATGCAAAAACGCCCCGGCCTGTTGGCCGGGGCGTCGCACCAAAACGAGGCAAAAAGCCGGTTAACCGGCGCGGCGCAGGAGCCAGAACCCGGCGACCGCGCATATCCCGGCCGGAACCAGCACCGCGAACAGCGGCGAGAAACCGAACACCAGGCTCGAAGGCCCCAGCAGGTCCTGGGCGATGCGGAACACGAAGCCCACCAGCACGCCGGTGAACACACGCTGCCCCAGTGTCACGGAACGCAGCGGGCCGAAGATGAAGGAAATCGCCATCAGCACCAGGGCCGCAGTCACCAGCGGCTGCAGGACCTTGACCCAGAACGCCAGCCAGTAGCGACCATTGTTCAGCCCCTGATCGGCCAGGTAGTGGATGTAGCCCCACAGGCCGCTGATGGACAGGGATTCCGGCGCCATCACCACGGTGCTCAGCAACTGCGGGCTCAAGGCCACATCCCAGCGTTCCTCGGGAACGCTGATGACCTCGGTATGTCCCTCACGGAAATAGGTGGTGGTGACCTCGGTCAGCTGCCAGTAGTTCTCGTGGAAACGAGCCTGGCGAGCGAAGCTCGAGGACAGCATGTGGCGCTGGCCGTCGAAATGATAGCGAGTCACCCCATACAACAGGCCGTTGGGCTGCACGGCGTTGATATGGATGAACTCGTCGCCCTGGCGGTGCCACAGGCCATGCTTGGAGCTCTGGGCGTCGCCGGACCCCTGGGCCAGGGCGCGAGCGGCCTGGGCCTGGGTTTCGGTGGCGGGCGCCACGTACTCGCCCACCAGCAGGCCAGCCAGCATCAGTACCAGCATCGGCTTCATCACCGCCCAGACGATTCGACCGACGGATACGCCCGCGGCACGCATGATGGTCAGCTCACTGTTGCTGGCCAGGGCACCAAGGCCGATCAGGCAACCGATCAGCGCGGCCATCGGCAGCATTTCATAGACCCGGCGCGGAGCGGTGAGCACCACGTAGCTCATCACGTCCATCACGGTGTAGGTATCGCTGATGCTGCCCATCTCATCGATGAAGGCGAACAGCGAGGCCAGCCCGAGGATGATCCCCAGGACCGCGAGAATCGCCATGAACACACTGCTACCGATGTAGCGATCGAGCTTAACCACGAGCCATCTCCTTCATGCTGCGACGACTCGCCATTTTCAAACGCAACGGTTCCCAATACATCAGTCCCAGGCCGATCGCCAGGAACAGTACATGAACCCACCACAAGCCCAGGGCCGGCGAGATCTTGCCCTTCTCCAGGGCACCGCGCACGGAAATCAGGATGGTCAGGTAGGCCATGTACAGGAGGATCGCCGGGATCAGCTTGAGGAAGCGACCCTGGCGCGGGTTGACCCGGGACAGCGGTACCGCCATCAGGGTCACGATGAACACCAGCAGCGGCAGGGACAGGCGCCACTGCAGCTCGGCACGGGCTCGCAGGTCGTCTTTGCCGATCAGCTCGGAAGTCGGCATGGCGTCACGATCAGTGACCTCCTCGCTGATATCCGGGCGCTCCAGCAACACGCCATAGGTGTCGTACTTGATCACCCGGTAGTTGGCCTCGCCCGGGTTGCCGTCATAGCGATAGCCGTTTTCCAGGATCAGGTAGCGGTTGCCATCGGGGCGGATGTCTTGGTGCCCCTTCTCGGCCACCAGCACGGAAATGCCCTGGTCCTTCTTTTCCTGGTTCAGGCGCTTCTCGGAAATGAACACGCCGCCCAGCTGGGTGCGGTCGTCCGACAGCTGCTCGGTGTAGGTCACCCGGCTACCGTCGTTGAGGGCCTGGAAACGCCCGGCCACCAGGGTATCGAACTCGGTCAGGGCATCCTGCTTGTTCAGCAGCAACTGGAACTGGTTGGCCCCTTGCGGAGCCAGGCTCAGGCTCAACCAGGCCACCAGCAATGCCACCAGGGCCGCCGGGATCATGGTCAGGCCCAGCAGGCGCTGCTGGCTCATGCCAGTGGCCGAGAGCACGGTCATCTCGCTTTCGAGATAGAGCCGGCCATAGGCCAGGAGAATGCCCAGGAACAATCCCAGGGGCAGGATCAGTTGCAGGAAACCCGGCAGGCGAAAGCCCATGATCAGGAACAGCGAGCCCGGATCAAGGGCGCCCGAGGCAGCCTGTGCGAGGAACTTGACGAAGCGTCCGCTCATGATGATGACCAGCAGCACCGCGCTTACGGCACTGAGGGTCAGCAGGACTTCGCGGGAAAGATAACGAAAGACGATCAAACCAGACACTCCAGGGTTGTCAGGCTAAGGCGGCCGAACAAGCAAACGATCGAGCCGGCCCCAGGATGCAGGGCCGCCGAAAAAGGATGGCGCATTATCCTGTGAATGCATGCGCCTGTCACGGTGGATGCTCACCCGACGCGGCAAAGCGGCGAACTTGGGCCATACGAGGGTTGTCAGCCGCAAGCGCCGAGGTTCAAACTGGCGGCTTTGTCGTCGGCAGCACGCGACGCCTTCTTCTATATAGCTAAGCCCCGCGCTGGAGTCTTTCCCGCGCGCTTTGACCATTCACTCAGGGACCCGGACATGGAACTGGTTGTAAAAAGCGTTAGCCCGGAAACGTTGAAGACCGCCACCCTGGTGGTCGCCGTCGGCGAAGGCCGCAAACTCGGCAACGTCGCCAAGCAACTCGACGAACTCAGCGACGGCGCCATCAGCGCCGTGCTCAAGCGCGGCGACCTGGCCGGCAAGGTCGGCCAGAGCCTGCTGCTGCACGGCGTGGCCAAGCTCAAGGCCGAGCGCCTGCTGCTGGTGGGCATCGGCAAGGATGACGAACTGGGCGACCGCCCGTTCCGCAAGATCGTCAGCGGCGTGCTGGGTACCCTCAATGGCCTGGGCGGCGGCGATGCGGTGCTGGCCCTGGACGAGGTGGCGGTCAAGGGCCGCGACAGCTACGGCAAGACCCGCCTGCTGGCCGAGACCCTGCTGGACGGCGGCTACGTCTTCGATCGCTACAAGAGCCAGAAGGCCGAAGCCCGTCCACTGAAGAAGATCACCCTGCTGACCATCAAGGCCGCCCAGGCTGAAGTGGAACGCGCCGTGACCCACGCCCAGGCCATCGCCAGCGGCATGGCGTTCACTCGCGATCTGGGCAACCTGCCGCCGAACGTCTGCCACCCAAGCTTCCTCGGCGAACAAGCCAAGGCCCTGGGCAAGGAGTTCAAGGGGCTGAAGGTCGAGGTCCTTGACGAGAAGAAGATCAAGGAACTGGGCATGGGCTCGTTCTATGCCGTGGGCCAGGGCAGCGAGCAGCCGCCACGGCTGATCGTCATGCAGTACAACGGCGGCAAGAAGTCCGAGAAGCCGTTCGCCCTGGTGGGCAAGGGCATCACTTTCGATACCGGCGGCATCAGCCTCAAGCCGGGTGCCGGCATGGACGAGATGAAGTACGACATGGGCGGCGCCGCCAGCGTCTTCGGCACCCTGCGCGCAGTGCTCGAACTCAAGCTGCCGATCAACCTGGTGTGCATCCTGGCCTGCGCCGAGAACATGCCTAGCGGCGGTGCCTCGCGTCCTGGCGACATCGTCACCACCATGAGCGGCCAGACCGTGGAAATCCTCAACACCGACGCCGAAGGCCGCCTGGTGCTGTGCGACGCACTGACCTACGCCGAACGCTTCAAGCCCCAGGCGGTGATCGACATCGCGACCCTGACCGGCGCCTGCGTGGTAGCCCTGGGCGCCCACACCTCGGGCCTGCTGGGCAACAACGACGAACTGATCGGCCAACTGCTCAGCGCCGGCCAGCAAGCCGACGACCGCGCCTGGCAACTGCCGCTGTTCGACGAGTACCAGGAGCAACTGGACAGCCCGTTCGCCGACATCGCCAACATCGGTGGGCCGAAGGCCGGCACCATCACCGCGGCCTGCTTCCTGTCGCGCTTCACCAAGAACATGAACTGGGCCCACCTGGACATCGCCGGCACCGCCTGGACCAGCGGCGGCAAGGACAAGGGCGCCACCGGTCGTCCGGTGCCCCTGCTGACCCAATACCTGCTGGACCGCGCCAAGGCCTGAAAACCATGACCGTGGGGGCCCGGCATGAGCGCCGCGCCCTCCTCGGCTCAGGAACCCCGATGACCAAAGTCGACTTCTATATTCTTCCCAGCGCGGACCCGGCGGCCCGCCTGGATTTCGCCTGCAAGCTCACCGACAAGGCCTGGCGCATGGGCCACCGCATCTACCTGCATTGCACCGATGCCGCCCAACGCGACGAACTCGATGCCCGGCTGTGGCGCTTCAAGGGCGAAACCTTCGTCCCCCATGGCCCCGCGGAGAGCGAGCCCGAAGGCCAGATCGTCCTCGGCCTGGGCCAGGACCCTGGCGAGCATGCCGACCTGCTGGTGAACCTGGACCTCAAGGTCCCGACCTTCGCCCCGCGTTTTACCCGGATTGCCGAAGTAGTGGTGGAAGACCCCACTATTCGTCAGGCCGCCCGCGAGAGTTTCCGTTTCTACCGGGAACAGGGCTATTCTCTGCAAGATCACCGCTTACAACGACTCTGAGCATCCGATGGACACTCCCAACCCACGACCCAAGTCCGCGCACCTGCTGGACGACCTCGAGTCGATCCGCCAACTGCTCGGTGACGAGAACCTGCAACCGCCGCTGCTGACCGAAACCGTCCCCGGCGAAGGCCAGATCCCCCTGCTGTTCGACATGGTGGGCAACCAGCAGCCCGCAGCGACGCCTGTTCGCCCCGCAGCACCTGCCAAACCCCAAGCACCTGCCGCAAGCCCCGAACCTCTTCCAGCGCCGACGCCAAAACCGCTCGCCAGCGCCAAGCCAGCGCCCGCCGACAGCAATGCCGACGCCCTGCTGCACCTGGACAGCGAACTGCGCGCTGCCGCCCAGTTGATCATGCAAGACGTGATCGACGACTTCGCCCCACACATCGAGACCGAGATCAAGCGCCGCCTCGATGCCCGCCTGGAGCGCCTGCTCGCAGCAGCCACCAGCGGCAAACCATAAGCCACGAACCAAAGCCGGGCAGGACCATCTTGTCGCTTGCCGCTTGTGGCTTGCAGCTGTCCCCCTCCGCTATACTTCCCGGCTTTTCCTGAATAAATGCCAATAGGGTCCCGCCGCGCATGGATAAGACCTACCAGCCGCACGCCATTGAAACTTCCTGGTACCAGACCTGGGAGTCCGAGAACTATTTCGCCCCGCAAGGCGCGGGCGACTCCTACACCATCATGATCCCGCCGCCGAACGTCACCGGCAGCCTGCACATGGGCCACGGCTTCAACAACGCGATCATGGACGCCCTGATCCGTTTCCGCCGCATGCAGGGTCGCAATACCCTGTGGCAGCCCGGTACCGACCACGCCGGTATCGCCACCCAGATGCTGGTGGAGCGCCAAATCGAAGCCCAGGGCCAGAACCGCCACGACCTGGGCCGGGAGAAGTTCCTGGAGAAGGTCTGGGAGTGGAAGGATCAATCCGGTGGCAACATCAGCCGCCAGATCCGCCGCCTGGGCTCTTCCGTGGACTGGAGCCGCGAGCGCTTCACCATGGACGACGGCCTCTCGGAAGCGGTGAAGGAAGCCTTCGTGCGCCTGCATGAAGACGGCCTGATCTACCGCGGCAAGCGCCTGGTCAACTGGGACACCAAGCTGCACACCGCGATCTCCGACCTCGAAGTGGAAAACCACGACGAGAAGGGTTTCCTGTGGAACCTGAAGTACCCGCTGGCCGACGGCGCCAAGACCGCCGAAGGCAACGCCTACCTGATCGTCGCCACCACTCGCCCGGAAACCATGCTCGGTGACTCTGCCGTCGCGGTGAACCCGGCCGACGAGCGCTACCAGGCCCTGATCGGCAAATTCGTCGAGCTGCCCCTGGTGGGCCGGCGCATCCCGATCATCGCCGACGATTACTGCGATCCTGAATTCGGCACCGGCTGCGTGAAGATCACCCCGGCCCACGACTTCAACGACTACGAAGTCGGCAAGCGCCACAACCTGCCGCTGCTGAACATCTTCGACAAGAACGCCAGCGTCCTGCCGGCCTGCCAGGTATTCAACCTGGACGGCAGCCTGAACGACAGCATCGACGGCAAGATCCCGGCCGAATACGTGGGCCTGGACCGCTTCGAGGCGCGCAAGCAGATCGTCGCCGCCTTCGACGCCGCCGGCCTGCTGGTCAGCGTCGACGACCACGCCCTGAAAGTGCCGAAGGGCGACCGCTCCGGCACCGTCATCGAGCCCTGGCTCACCGACCAGTGGTACGTCTCCACCAAGCCGCTGGCCGAGCCTGCCATCGCTGCCGTGGAAGATGGCCGCATCCAGTTCGTGCCCAAGCAGTACGAAAACATGTACTTCTCCTGGATGCGCGATATCCAGGACTGGTGCATCAGCCGCCAGCTGTGGTGGGGCCATCGCATCCCGGCCTGGTACGACGAGTCCGGCAAGGTCTACGTCGGCCGCAGCGAGGCCGAAGTACGGGCCAAGCACAACCTCGGCGCGGACATCGCCCTGCAACAGGACAACGACGTCCTCGACACCTGGTTCAGTTCGGGCCTGTGGACCTTCTCCACCCTGGGCTGGCCGGAGCAGACCGAATTCCTCAAGACCTTCCATCCCACCGATGTGCTGGTGACCGGTTTCGACATCATTTTCTTCTGGGTCGCCCGGATGATCATGCTCACCATGCACCTGGTGAAGAACGAGGACGGCACGCCGCAGGTTCCGTTCAAGACCGTCTACGTGCACGGCCTGGTCCGCGACGGCCAGGGCCAGAAGATGTCCAAGTCCAAGGGCAACGTCCTTGACCCGCTGGACATCATCGACGGCATCGACCTCGAGACCCTGGTGCAAAAACGCACCACCGGCCTGATGCAGCCCAAGCTGCAGAAAGCCATCGAGAAGCAGACCCGCGCCGAGTTCGCCGACGGCATCGCCAGCTACGGCACCGACGCCCTGCGCTTCACCTTCTGCTCCCTGGCCACCACCGGTCGCGACATCAAGTTCGACATGGGCCGCGTCGAGGGTTACCGCAACTTCTGCAACAAGATCTGGAACGCCGCGCGCTACGTGCTGGACAAGGGCGAAGACTGCGGCCAGAACGGCGAGGCTTACGAGCTGTCCCTGGCCGATCGCTGGATCATCTCGCAGTTGCAGCGCACCGAAGCCGAAGTCACCCGCCAACTCGACCAGTTCCGCTTCGACCTGGCCGCCCAGGCGCTGTACGAGTTCATCTGGAACCAGTACTGCGACTGGTACCTGGAGCTGTCCAAGCCTGTGCTGTGGGATGACAACGCTCCGGTCGAGCGCCAGCGCGGCACCCGCCGGACCCTGGTCCGCGTGCTGGAAGTAGCCCTGCGCCTGGCCCATCCGTTCATGCCGTTCATCACCGAGGAAATCTGGCAGCGCCTGGCGCCGCTGGCAGGCAGTACTGGCAAGACCATCATGCTGCAACCATGGCCGGTGGCCGTCGAGGCGCGCATCGACCCGGCGGCCGAGGACGACATCGAATGGCTCAAGGGCCTGATGCTCGGCACCCGTAACATCCGTGCCGAGATGAACATCGGCCCGGGCAAACCCCTGGCACTGTTCCTGAAGAACGCCAGCGCCGAAGACCAGCGCCGCCTGGCCGAGAACGAGGCCCTGCTCAAGAAGCTGGCCAAGCTCGAGTCCATCACCGTACTGGGCGCCGGCGATGAAGCACCGCTGTCGGCCACTGCCCTGGTCGGCGAGATGGAAGTACTGGTGCCCATGGCCGGCCTGATCGACAAAGGCGCGGAGTTGGCTCGCCTGGACAAGGAAATCCAGCGCCTGCAAGGCGAAGTGCAACGTGTGGGCGGCAAGCTGGCCAACGCCTCCTTCGTCGACAAGGCCCCTGCCGAGGTGATCGAGAAGGAACGCGCCAAGCTGGCCGAGGCCGAGCAGGCCCTGGGCAAGCTGGCCGAGCAGCACGCACGGATCTCCAGCCTGTAACGACGATCAGCGCGACGTAAAGAAGGAAGACCCCAGGGCCTCCCTTTTTTATTGCCCGCGCCCTACCGTTCTGCCCGCTTATCGCTTGAAACCTG